>JAKSKY010000040.1 GCA_024401515.1 Paludibacteraceae bacterium
ATGACATGGAACGTCCATATCTCCGATCCGGACTTCAAGCAAAAGCAGAAAGCGATCGCAGAAGAGATCATCAAGCAAGATGCGGACGTTGTACTGGTAAACGAATTCTACCTCAAAACATCGGTAGAGCTAGATTCTATCGTGAGAAGTGCCTACCCATTTGTTTCCGAAGTGGGTGCGAACAACGGATGTGGCGACATCCTCTACAGCCGTTATCCTATCCAAAGCAGTAAAAGGATCGAGAAATATGGGTTCCCCACACTCATCTACGAATTCAAGCTCCTGCTGAACGACCAGACCATACGCCTGATCGGCTGTCACCTGGTCAGCACCAACAACTTCAGCAAAGGTCATCGATATACCATCCGGAAGGTAGGCGACATCACCTCCCTGCCAGACTACTACGATGTATACAAAAAAGGCAAGGAACGTCGCACCCAAGAGGCCGGACTTATCCGCGACCATCTCCTCATGGAAGATCTCCCCACGATTGTCCTTGGCGATATGAATGACTTCTCCGGCATGTCTCCGCTCACTACCTTGGAAGACGCAGGCCTCAAAGACGCCTGGTGGGAGAGAGGCAACGGTTACGGGGCCACCTTCCACGAAGGGTGGATGCATTTCCGCTTGGATCATATCCTCTATGATTCACATTGGAATGTGGTCTCTGTGAAGGTCGTGGCTAGTGACTTATCGGATCATCAACCGTTGGTGGGGGTGTTTGAGCTAAGATAGAGGCGTACCCACTTTGTGAAGTGAAAACTAAATGTTATCTTTGTGTAGATTATATGAAATGTCCTATGAATACGTTATTTAACAGAGAAGTCTCCCTCCATGCAGTCCTTTATATCCTTAAATTGATGGGCGGTGAATGCGACATGCATAAGATTTGCAAAATATTATATTTCGCTGACCAGAAGCATTTATCACGTTACGCTAGGAGCATTACCGGTGACGATTACATCCGAATGACATATGGCCCTGTGCCATCGAAAATCGATGATATGTTCAAAGCTGTACGAGGCGACAGTTACTTTTCCGACTCTCAAATGTCGCAAGAAATAGCCTCCTATTTTTGCTTTAAAAACCGATTCCTTGTTCAGTCTAAGAAAGAACCTGATATGGCGTTCCTTTCAGAGACGGATGTTGAGTGTCTCGATGAATCATACACTCGATGTAAAGACATGAGTTTCGGCGAATTAACAGAATACTCGCATGGACCCGCATGGCAAAATACTCAGCAAGATCGCAAGATATCGGTCAAAGACATCATTAGGGAAGCTGGCGACACGGAAGAATATGTGAAATATGTGGCCCAAAAATTGGAGCTGGAATCATCGAAATTTTAAAAACTTTATGGATTTACCTGTTTCTTGCCTTTCGGATTTTTTCATCCAAAGAGGGCAAATATTGCACTCTGACATATTCGCATCGATAGACCATGGCAAATTTTTTGTGGTAATGGGCGTTTCGGAAGATGAGATTGTCGGTTTCTTTTATATCAATTCTGATATAAATCGATTTATAAACACCAAAGAGGAGCAGTTGCAAATGCAAATCCTTATCAAGAAAGACGATTATTCTTTTCTCTCACATGACTCCTTTATATGCGCCACGAATATTGTGAGGTTCCCAAAATTACAAATGATAGAATCGATTAAAAATCAACGAACTAAGCATATTGATACGCTACATAAGGCCGATATGGAGGTTTTATTAGATAAAGTCAGAAACTCAAGACTATACAGCAAACACGATAAAGAGACATTTTTCAAGTAGGGGAGTATTGCATTCGCACTGATTGAACTCCACAATTGCGTTTGAACTAAGATAGCGTCGGATTTTTGACATAATATAAAATATTATATTATCTTTGCGGCGCAAAAAGTTTTACTGACAACAAATTAGTTAACTACAAGAAGTGTATATGAAGACTGCGTTAATCACAGGTGTTACAGGACAAGACGGCTCCTATTTGGCCGAATTCCTCTTGTCGAAGGGCTATGCGGTGCATGGAACCATCCGCCGCTCCAGCGTTGACTACAGAGAACGAATTGCCCATCTGGAGGGCACTCCCAACTTCCACCTACACTATGCCGACATGGGCGACTCCATGAGCATGATGCAAGTGGTGGGGAAGGTTCGTCCAGACGAGATCTACAATCTCGCCGCGCAAAGCCATGTGCAGGTGAGTTTCGACTCCCCTGAATTCACCGCGGACGTGGACGCCACCGGTGTGCTCCGCGTCTTAGAGGCTGTTCGTCTTTGTGGACTAGAGAAGAGCTGCCGCATCTACCAAGCATCCACCTCCGAACTTTACGGAAAGGTGGAGGAGGTGCCACAAAACGAAAACACACCGTTCCACCCATACAGCCCTTACGCCGTGGCGAAATTGTATGGTTTTTGGATCGTCAAGGAGTACCGAGAGGCCTATAACATGTTCTGCTGTTCCGGTATCCTCTTCAACCATGAAAGTGAACGCCGCGGCGAGACCTTCGTGACACGTAAGATCACCCTTGCTGCCGCACGCATCGCGCAAGGCAAGCAAGATAAACTATACCTCGGCAACCTCTCCTCTTTGAGAGACTGGGGCTACGCCAAGGATTATGTCGAGTGCATGTGGAAGATCCTGCAACACGACACACCGGAAGACTTCGTCATCGCCACAGGCGAGCAACACTCCGTGCGTGAGTTCTGCTACTACGCCTTCAAGCGTGCCGGCATCGAGCTCGAATTCAAGGGCGAAGGCGCGGAGGAGAAGGGTATCGACAAGGCGACGGGTAGGGTACTCGTCGAGGTCTCTCCTGACTTCTACCGTCCAACCGATGTGGTGAACCTTTGGGGCGATCCTACCAAGGCCAAGAAGTTGCTAGGATGGGATCCATCCAAGATGACCTCCTTCGAGGAATTGGTTAACCTTATGGTCGACGCGGATATGGCGAAGGTGGCTGTGGAACGTGCCAGCGACCACGTTCGCACCAATTTGGCGGAGTATTTGGAGAAGGGTATCGTAAAATAATAATAATAGATAGCAAGAACTGGGCACTCCGAGTGGGTGCCCGTTCTATTATAGAATATTCAGATGGAGAAAAATTCAAAAATATATGTCGCGGGCCACCGTGGGATGGTAGGTTCGGCGATAGTGAGAGAGTTGAGGAAGCAAGGGTATGACAACATCATCACCCGTACCCACAAGGAGTTGGACCTCTGCCGCCAAGAACAGGTCGAGGCCTTCTTTGCGCAGGAGAAACCTGAATATGTCTTCTTGGCCGCCGCGAAGGTGGGCGGTATCATCGCCAACCAATCGGCCTTGGCCGACTTCATGTATGAGAATATGATACTGGAGATGAATGTGATCCATTCCGCATGGAAGAATGGTTGCAAGAAGCTGGAGTTCCTAGGTTCCAGCTGCATCTACCCAAGAATGGCCCCTCAGCCGATGACGGAGAGCTGCCTGCTCACCTCCGAGCTGGAGAAGACCAACGAGGCCTACGCTTTGGCGAAGATTTCCGGTTTGAAATACTGCGAGTTTTTGAACAAACAATATGGCACGGATTACATCTCCGTGATGCCGACCAACCTCTATGGTCCGAACGATAACTACCATCCGGAGCACTCCCACGTCTTGCCAGCCTTGATCCGTAGATTCCACGAGGCGAAGGAGTCCAACTTACCTAGCGTCACTTGTTGGGGCGATGGCTCTCCGTTGCGCGAGTTCCTCTATGTGGATGATTTGGCGAACCTCTGCGTCTTCTTGATGAACAACTACTCTGGTGACGAGACCGTCAATGCGGGAACCGGCAAGGAGTTGACCATCAAGGCGCTCACCGAATTGGTGGCGAAAGTGGTAGGCTACAAGGGCGAAATCAAGTGGGACACCACCCGTCCGAACGGTACGCCGCGCAAGCTTTTGGATGTCTCCAAGGCGGAGAAGATGGGCTGGAGGTACAAGACCGAGTTGGAGGAGGGTATCCGTCTGAGCTACGAGGATTTCTTGAACAACCCGATGCGGGCGGAGCGTTAAGCCCCTTGGGACAAAATGGTATAACGAAAAGAGAGGCGTCGATCGTCTCTCTTTTTTTGTCTTCTCTGTGTGCGTTGTGGATGGGTAAGTATGTTTTTTTATTATTTTTGCATAGAAATATGCCCCCGATGGGGGATGGTTGGTGTTTCGTAAATCAGGAAATAGGCTTATGGCTGAGAATTCGAATATGACGGCGGACCAGAAACTTTTGCGGCAGTATTACAGCCGTTATGGCGGTTTTTGGCGCTTCCCCGATATGCTTGACTATTGCTATTTGGTGAACCCTTATTTCAATCGTTCCGCAATTATCAAGGAGATGCAGGATTTCTTCCCAATCCTTGTGAGCGAATATCCATCTGGTATGGGTGTGAACGCTGGTCTTGCCAGCGAGTGTTGGAACATTAAGCAGGAGCATATTGTTGTTGGCAATGGAGCTGCTGAATTGATCAAGGCAATCATGGAAAGCCTTGAAGGTAAAGTGGGCGTGGTACGTCCAACCTTCGAGGAGTACCCCAACCGTATGCCAGCAGAACAGGTCGAGACATTCGTGCCTCAGAATGAAATGTTCCGTTATGGTGCGGATGATTTGATTGCGTATTTCAGCCAACATCCAGTTGATACCCTTCTGCTTATCAATCCTGATAATCCATCGGGCAACTTTGTGCCTGTTGATGGCATTCACAAGGTGGCTCAGTGGTGTGAGGATAATGGCATGCAGTTTATCCTTGACGAAAGTTTTGTGGATTTTAGTGTGGACTATGAGCGGAACACTTTCCTTCATGACGAAATATTGGAGAAATACCCTCACATGTGTGTGATGAAGTCTATCTCTAAGAGCTATGGTGTCCCTGGCCTTCGACTAGGCATTCTCTGTAGCGCCAATGAGATGCTCATTGCCAAGATGAAGAAACAGGTGAGCATTTGGAACATCAACTCCTTCGCGGAGTTCTTCATGCAGATCTATCCGAAGTATCGTGAAGAGTACAAGCATGCTTGCGACCAGTTCCTTCAGGCCCGTGAGGACTTTGAGGTGGAACTGAGGAAGATTCCTTTCGTCAAGGTGATGCCTTCGCAGGCCAATTATTTCTTTTTGGAGGTTTTGCCTCCTTATGATGCGCAGGGGCTTTGCGCCACGCTGTTGAAGGATTACAATATCTTGGCGAGCGCTTGCTTGGCGAAGAAGGGCATCGAGCCGAATCGATATATGCGTATAGCGGTGAGGGATCATGCCGATAATGGAAAATTCATTGCAGCATTAAAAGATTTGATAAAATAAAATGATGAAGATTATATCAGAACAACTGATACGTTCGTTAGGGATTACCCCCAAGCAGTGTGTCGAATGGATTTACGAAAGCTTCAATATGAAGAAGGATGCGCAACTTCCCGCGAAGATCAGTGTACACCCTGCGGATTATGACTTCTTCACATCCATGCCTTGCCTCTTGCCCGCCTCTGACGAAGAGGGGAGCAATGGTGGTATTCGATACTTTGGCATAAAAGAGGTCCATAGAATCGAAGGCGCTGTCCCTTCCCTTGGTAGTGATATGATGTTGTACAATGCCAAAAGTGGGGAACTGCTTGCGCTTGTTGACTGCGACTGGATAACCACTATGCGGACGGGTGCTGTGGCTGCCGTTTCCGCCAAAGCGTTGCGTAAGGATGGCGCCACAACCTACGGAATGGTGGGGTTGGGTAATACCGGCCGCGCCGCTATGCTTTGCATCCTTGAAGCGGAGCCTGAAAAGCATTTCAAAGTGAAGCTCCTCAGATACAAGGATCAGGCGGAACTCTTCATTGAGCGTTTCAAGGATTACACCAACGTGACGTTTGAGGTTGTGGATGACATCAATGAAATGGTTCGGAGTGTTGACGTGTTCCTCAGTTGCATTACAAGTGCGAACGGTTTGCTCGTTGAGGACGAACGGAACTTCCTACCTGGCGTGACCGTTATTCCTGTCCACATGAGAGGCCTGCAGAATTGCGACACTACCTTTGATAGGGTGTTTGGTGATGATACCGATCATGTGAAGGGCTTCAAGTATTTCCCTCAGTTCAAAGATTATAACGAGATTGGTGAGGTGCTTGCCGGACGTGATCCGGGTCGTAAGTCTCAGGAGCAACGCATCATTGATTACAACTATGGTTTAGCTCTTCATGATGTGGTGTATGCCAGCAAGATTTATGAACTTGTAGCCGGAAAGGATGTGCCCAATGTTGAAATTGTAAAGGAGACAGAAAAGTTTTGGGTCTAGATTTCCGTAGTGATGGATTCTGTTAAAAATAGATCATAATATGGCACACATCAAAACCTCCAAAGGTAATTTAACCTACGACAGCCACTTGTTGCACTTTGGAAACAAGGTGATCAACAGGGAGGCGATGTTGGAAGATCTGCACCTCCTGGCGGTCTGTTTGGATAAGATAGACATCAATTGGGGGCCCGCCTTCGGTACTTTGATCGGTATCGTCCGTAACGATGATTTCCAGCCTTGGAAACCTCTCTTCGACATCTATATCCTCAAGGAGGATGAGGAGCGTTTCAAGGATGCGCTCTGGCTGCTGAAGGAGCTGAATTTCGAATTGGTGCGTTATGAGCGTAGGGGATTGTATTTCCTGAAACGCAACGATGAGTTTATCAAGATATTTGTACTCCATAAGATCAGTGCGGATGTGCGTCACACGGGTGGCTCCGACTTTATTCACGAGAAGTATTTGCAGAACACGGTGAAGTGGGACTTCAAGGGGGTGGAACTCAATGTGCCGGAGGAGGTGGACGAGTATCTGGAGTTCCAATATGGAGCGGATTGGGTGACACCGAAGCAGACGGTCACCTATTCCAACACTCTCTTCGCAAAGTTATGGCACTGGACGAAAACGGCGGTACAGGACCTTTTGCCCGATTCCGTCTACTATGGATGGTTGTACCAACATCGCCAAAAGGATTTCCAAAAGTTCAAGCTTCGTTGCGAGAAGCATGGCATCGCCCTGCCGAAGAATTTCCAATTGTCCAACATGAAGCCTAGAAAGTACAAGAAAGTGTTGACGGTGGGTGTCTATGACCTGCTTCACAAGGGGCATGTCGAACTGTACCGTAGGGCGAAGGGTTTGGGCGATTACTTGATCGTCGCGGCGCAGGATAGTGACTTCATCCTGAAATATAAGCCTACCGCCAAGGTGCTGAATTCGACGGAAGACCGTAAATACATGATCAAGTCGATCCGTTATGTGGATGAGGTGATCACCTACACGGATGTGGATAAGATTGTCCAGGAGGTCGATTTCGATGTCTTCGTGACTGGTCCGGATCAATGTCACGAGGGATTCCAAAGGGCGATCCAATGGTGTGAGGCGCATGGCAAGGAACATATTGTTTTGGCCCGTACCAATGGGGTTAGCTCCAGCGAACTGAAGGCCAAGATCGCCTCTAAAACAGGGGCGGCGGTGTGATACCTTTGCGCTTTCAAACGAAAAATAAAAAGCCCTGGGATCAGCGTGATTCCAGGGCTTTCTCTATGGACCTATATAAAGGGAACCATTAGTATTCAATGATATCGCAATCGCTAGGCGTCGCTTTATAGGTGACCTTGGCGTTCTTGGGCGTTTTAATCGTCTTCAAATTGTCGCACTTGTCAAAAGCTCCATACCCAACGTATTCTATGCCTTGAGGAATTACCACAGACTCTAGTTGCGGGTTGCCGCAGAACGCGGTAGTGCCGATTGTTTTTAGTGTTTCCGGCAAAATCAAATTCTTGACATTGATTGGACAATCGTAAAAGGCGCTACTGCCAATTACCTCTATTTTACTAGGTATTTTCACATCAGATAATTGTTTGCAACCAAAGAAGAAGTTGTCGGGGATTTTTTTCATCTTAGCGGGCAATACAATTTTTTTCAAATTTTCACAACGGGAGAAGGTGTATCCTCTACCAAAATCCACCACCGAATTTGGGATGATAACTTCCGTTAAATGCTTGTTGTCGCTGAAAAGATTGTATGAGAGTCGTTTGACACTTTTCGGAATCTTATAGGAGGTTGCGCTCTTGGTCAAAGGGTAAAACAACAAAGCGGTTTTGTCTTTGCTGAACAGCAGCCCATCCTCAGAACAATAACGTTTATTATCCTTGTCCACAATAACCGCTTCCAAATTTTGGCAAGAATGGAACGCCACATCATGGATGGAATCTACCGATGCGGGAATATAAAGTGTTTTTATTGAATTACACTCACTAAAAGCATGGTCTATGATTTTTACCGATTCGGGGATGGTGACGCTCTTCAAACTCCGGCAATCATCGAATGTTTCTCGTGGGATGACGGTAATGCTATTCGGCAACTTCACATACTCTAAGGTGCGGGCAAACTGGAACAGGGCCTCCGGTAAGTTAGTGACGCCATCAGGAATTGAAATCCTTCTGATCGAATTCATGGAAAATGCCCGTCTTCCGATCTTTTTTAAAGATTCAGGAAGAACAATCTCGTCTACCGAAAAACATTTTCTGAAGGCCTCCTCTCCAATTTCAACCACCCCCTTCGGAAGGATGAAGGTGTCCACCTCTTCACACTTTAGAAAGGCACCCGCCCCGATCTTTGTAATGGTGGAGGGCAACTCTATGCAACGAGTGTTTAAACACCTTGAAAAGACACCTTCCTCAATCTCTTTAACCCCTTCGGGAACGATAAATGTGTCGACGCTCACGCAACTGGAAAACGCGTAAGGTGCGATTCTTTTTACAGATGTGGGGATGGTGATTTTCCTTAATTGTTCACATCCACCGAACGCACCGTATGCAATCTCCTCCACACCATCGAGAATTTGGACATCTTTCGTTCTGTTGGACATACAATAGATAACCTGTTTTTGGTCTTTGCTATAGACAATACCGTCAATTTGGACAAAATGGTTGTTGTTCTTGTCTATGTTTAACTTCTCCAATCCAATGAAACCGGAAAAGGCTCTGGTGTTGATAGTGTCCATATTGGCAGGGATGTAGAGCTCCGTCACCCCTTTACATCTAGCGAATGCGGCGTCGTCCAATTTCAGTTTTGTGTTGGGAAACTCAATCTTTTTTAGTTGGGTACATTCGCCAAATGCATCATAACCAATATGATTGACTGCTTCTCCAATCTGAAGATCGGTGAGATTTTCACATCGATAGAATGCGAAATTATTGATGTTTAAAAGTGTTTTGGGCATCTTCACTTTCTTGATGCTGTTCATGCCCGTAAATGCGTTTGATGATATCTCCACCACATCATACACCTTGCCCTCTTTTTGCACTTTGGCTGGGATGCTGATGAAAGAGGGACTTTTCTCTTTGTTATAACCTGAGACGGCTGCGGTGGTTTTCTTCTCGTTAAAGATAAATTTGAAGTCGCTACTCTCCGCATCCTCTATTCTGTTGGGGTCTTGGGATTGCTCCGCGGCCTTTTTATCAAACAATTTGAAAAGGTCGGGTGATATGACTACCGTTTCGGCCTCTATATCCACATTGTTGATGTCGAAGAAGATAAGTTCTCCCTTCTCGTTGATGGCGGCAAACTTCAAGTTAATCCTCTTCGCATCTCTCCACTTCTTTGACAACATGTCATAATCCAACACTTCGATAATTCTCTTCTCATTGGGTGCCAAACGTTTGTCTGGATTATTGTCGAGTAGATTGCTTAACTGCATATTGGAAGGTAAAAACGGCCATATGGCATAAATAGCATAGTTTGTATTATTCACAAACTCAAAATAGCAAGAGCCAAATTCTTCCATTGATTCAGCCGCCAATGCCATAATACCATCCTCGTTGGGGCATGAAATGGCCCTATTGTCATTGATTTTCAAACTCTTCACCTTTGACAAATCGACGCCGAAGCAAAAGTAATCACTCTCCTCATCAGCCGTTCTGAATTGGAGGGTGACTTTCTTGGGAGCTGCGAAGGTCAACTTGTTGGCATATTTCATGGTGTCGATACGTTGCTTGGGGGTATCGAATTTGGGTACGCTAGCTTTGAAGTCCCAGACGTGTCTGCCTTTCTCCCGTTCGGTATAGACGATGACTTTGCCGAATTTTTGGCCAGTTTCATTTACTATATTCAGCGTTACTTTCGCCGATACGGTGAAGGCGATGAAGATTGATGTGATGAAAAATAAAAGACGTTTCATATAAATCGAAATAATATTTGTCAGTTTGGTAAATAGGGGAGTTTATAAACAAAAAAAGCGTAACATGATGTACGCTCTATACTTTTTATGCGGAGAGAGAGGGATTCGAACCCCCGGTACCTCGCGGTACGGCGGTTTTCAAGACCGCTGTAATCGACCACTCTACCATCTCTCCAAGTCTTTCGGCTCCCTTGCCTTTGCAAGTTCTCCGTCATTTTGTGACCCAGCAGGGGATCGAACCCTGGACCCACAGATTAAGAGTCTGTTGCTCTACCAGCTGAGCTACTGAGTCATTGTCCTTTTGTTTTGACGTTGCAAAATTAGTATTTCCGCACGTTACCACCAAATTTTTAGGACGTTTTTTTGCTATTTTTCAAAATTATTTTTGGAATTTCTCTATCTTCTTCATTATCAATGAGATTGCCCAGTCAGGAAAATGCTTGACAACAGGCAAAAAGATGCGATTGATTAGTCCAGGGACGTAACACTTCTTCTTTTTGAACATTTTGGCGATGGCTTTGTGCACCAATTTCTCTGGTGGAATGGAGACGCCAAGCCGAACTGCCAACTTTCTAAGTGGCATGCTAAGTCCGTAAAGGCCTGTGTCCACTGCGCCCGGACAAACGGATGTGACGCTGATGTTGTACTTCTTGTACTCTCTAGCTAAGGAGACAGAGAAGGAGTTGATGAATGATTTCGTGGCTTCGTAGACGGTAATGCCTGGAAAGGTGGTCCAAGCGGATAGGGAAGACATATTCAGAATATATCCGCCACCATTTTCCTTCATCTCGTCACCGAAGAGTTTACACATCTTCGCTACGGTCATTACATGGAGTTGTAGCATCAATTCCATGCGTTTCATGGCTGTCTTGGTCAAATCGTTGAAGAAAAAGACGCCCGCGTTATTGACGAGAATTTCCACTTTTTTGCCCGACTCCTTACAGTGCGCCAGAAGTTCTTCGGCCGCCTCGTTTCTGGCTAGGTCCATATAGAGTGACTCCACTTCTACGTGGTATTCGTTGGCTAATCGCTCGGCCACCTCGTGGATCTCTTTCTCTTGGTTGCTGACAATGATAAGGTGATGGCCTTGTTTGGCCAACTCTGTCGCATATTGTTCTCCGATGCCGGAACTTGCTCCTGTTACTAGTGCTAACATTTGAGTTAAGAATTAAGATTTTAGAATTAAGAATTAAGAGATATGTACGTTATCATTTCCACATTGGGAATCATATCTATGACCCTTATTTCGCTTGTAAAATTAGTGCATTTTAGCAGTATATACAATATGGTGTATCGCTTTTGTACGTGAAGGCTAAGGGCGTAGGTTGTATTCTTGGGAAAATAATGGTAACTTCGCGTGAATTTAAATATCGGAAGATGACGAAGAGATATATTGTAACTATTTTGTTGTCAATTGGTTGTGCCCTTTCTGTGGTGGCTCAAAAGAACTTCCAATACAACAACATGGATAGTTGGTTTAAACGTGATATCAAAGAGAGCCGCATCATCGGCGGTGAGGTGAAAACCTTGTATGAGGTGGGAAAACCGGGATTTTCCAACAAGGCGGAAGCGTGGAATCAGGGCGATTCCCCATGGGAGACTTCCAGCGTTTACGCCCATGTCATGGGTATAGATAAGGTGAGTAGTACCGTATTCCCTGAAAAGCGCGGGGATGGTTATTGTGTCCGCATGGAGACTGTCCTGGAGGAGGTTTATGTCTTTGGTTTCATCCATGTGACCGCTTTGGCTACGGGTAGTTTGTTTACCGGGAAATTGATGGAACCTATCCAGAATGTGAGCGATCCGATGGAGAAAATGTCGCAAGGAATTCCTTATACAAAGCGTCTGAAAGCGCTCAAGTTCGATTATAAGGCGAAAACGGGAGGAAAGCGTATCAAGGCTTCCGCTTTGAGCAAATCGGATGTTCCAGGTAAAAATGCGGCAGACGTGAGTGTCTTCCTACAAAAGCGTTGGGAGGATAAGGATGGTAATATCAAGTGCAAACGTATCGCGACGGCCTATTTGCGTATCACGGAATCGACGCCGGATTGGATCAATGGCTATGAGTTGCAAATGAACTATGGGGATATCTCCAAAGAACCTTATTTCAAGGAGTATATGAAGCTGAATTATGAGGGGTATCCTTTGTATTCGCTCAATTCAAAGGGAAAGATGTCCTTTATCGATGAGGTGGGATGGGGTGATGAAAATGACCAACCTACCCATATTATCGTCCGTTTCTCAGCAGGATACGGAGGCGCCTATGTAGGTGCCATCGGTGACTGCTTATGGATTGATAATGTGGAGTTTGTGGAGTAAATAGCTCTTTATTTCAATTTTGACAGTTCTAAATCTATCGTTTGATCCACAATTTTTCGCCCAGAATACGGAGCGAACTCTCCACGTTATTGGTGTAAAGGGCACCTGTGCCCAATCCTTGTGGCATACTGATGCCTAATGTGGCGGCCCATTGCGCGATGGCGTTCAGACCGATGTTGGACTCCAGCGCGGAGGTGATCCAATAATCAATGCCTCTTTGTTGCGCCAATGCGATCCACTCCTCGGATCCACGGATCGCCCCATGTAGGGTGGGTTTTAAAATAATGTATTGAGGATGGATCGTATCTAGCAATTCCGCCTTCCGTTTGGAGTCATTGACCCCTATTAATTCCTCGTCCAATGCGATTGGAAGAGGTGTTTGGGCGCATAGTTTTGCCATTTCATTCCATTGCCCCGCTTTGATAGGCTGTTCGATTGAGTGGATATCTAGTCGGGAGAGCCTTTCGAGTTTATCTAGGGCGTCAACGGGCGAGAAACCACCATTCGCGTCTACCCGCAAGGTGATGCTCTCCTTGGAATATCTCTCCCTGATCTTCTTTAGCAAAGCCATTTCATCTTCAAAATTAATGGCGCCGATCTTCAGTTTGATACAACTGAATCCCGCATCCAATTTCTCCTCGATGCGGGCGGACATCTCCTCGAATGTTCCCATCCATATCAATCCATTGATGGTGATACCAGCTTCTCCACGGGCGAATGGACTCTCCCATAGGATGTCGTCCTTCGCATGTAGACTACGTAGGGCGCACTCAAAGCCGAAAAGCATGGAGGGGTAGTCCCGCAACCCTTCGTAATCGATGGTGCCATCAAACGACTTGCAAAACTGTTGTAGTTTTTGTTCGTAATTGGGGATGTCGTCGCAGCTGAGCTGCACCAAAGGGGCACATTCTCCCCAACCTTCTTGGCCTGGTAATTCGCTATGGGTCAAGTGGATATACCATACCTTGTGGCTATGGTAAACTCCTCTGGAAGTTCCTGCCGGTTGCTTGAAAATCAGGGTTTTGGGGATGATTTCGGCTTGATACATGCTGTTGATTTTCTTGAATTAAGGGAACTTAGGATATTTCTTGAAGTTAGGTTTTCTCTTCTCCAAGAATGCTTTTCCGCCCTCCTGCGCTTCGTCTAGGCAGTAATAGAGCATGGTCATGTCTCCGGCGAACTCTTGGATACCGGTCTGTCCGTCCAATTCCGCATTGAGACCTCTCTTGATCATGCGTAAAGCGAGCGGAGAGTGCTCCATCATCTTCTCGGACCATGCCACATATTCATCCTCCAACTGCTCGAATGGTACGACTTTATTTACAAGTCCCATATCCAAAGCCTCTTGGGCGGTATATTGACGGCACATGAACCAAATCTCGCGCGCCTTTTTCTGGCCTACGATGCTGGCGAGGTAAGAGGAGCCGAAACCTGCGTCGAAACTACCTACCTTAGGTCCTGTTTGTCCGAACTTGGCGTTCTCGGATGCGATGGTCAAGTCACATACCACGTGTAGTACATGGCCACCACCTATGGCGTAACCATTTACAGCGGCAATCACTGGTTTAGGAAGGGAACGGATCTGCTTTTGCACATCAAGGACGGATAGCCTAGGCACGCCTCCCTCATCGATGTAACCGCCACGTCCCTTGACGTGCATGTCGCCGCCGCTACAGAAGGCCATATCGCCTGCGCCGGTGAATACTACCACGCTGATGTCTTGTCGCTCACGGCAAATGACCAATGCGTCGCTCATCTCCGCCGTAGTAGTTGGGGTGAAGGCGTTGCGGTAGCGCGGACGATTGATGGTGATACGGGCGATTCCGTTGTAGAAATCGAAAAGGATCTCTTTGTATTCCTTGATGGTTTCCCAGTTTCTCTTTTCCATATGATCTATGATTGATTTATAATTCAAATTGTTGGTAAAAACGCTTGTGGATCTCTTCGTCCTTCTCTGGGTTTGTGAATAGTTCGAAAAGAACCGCTTTGCCCTGATGGTGGGTGAAATCCGCTAGTTGCTTACGATAACTTTCAAAATCTTTCGCCATTAGGTAATCGCAAGGCAAAGACTCGACCCAACCTTGGGCGGAGGTGCCATGGGCTGCCATGACGAAATGTCGGGTGGTTTCGGTGTCGGGCAATCCAGGCAGTGTCCTGAATATTTCACCGCAACCATTGTTGATAAGCAATATATGCAGGTTTTGTGGCAAAATTGTATTCCACAAACCATTCATATCGTAGAAGAAGCTCAAATCTCCAATGAGGAGAAATACGGGACGGCTAGGATCCGCTGTCGCGATTCCCACGGCGGAGGAGAGCGACCCGTCGATACCATTCACACCTCGGTTACAATAGACCGATGTCCCTTTCGGTAGTTTCGCCAACTGCGCATAACGGACCGAAGAACTGTTCGCTAAAACTAGACTACTACCTTCGCCCATTTGGGAAAATAGATCATGGGCGACTCTGAGGGAGGATAACTCTTCGGAGAAGCGGATATGCGCCGCGATTTCCACCTCGTGAGAATGCCATATATCGTTGTAGATATGGTGGCGTGGACAAATATGCGATTGTAGAGAGTTTAAAAATTCGTACGGATCCGCCTTGACCACGTAGGTAAGTGCTTGGAATGTATCCGCTATGGCACCTTCTGGGGAGATGCGCCAGACCATTTTAGGTTGAACCGCACGCAACCATTTCTTCAAACGTTTCGATACAAGATGCCCTCCGAGATAGATGACCAAATCCGGGGTGAGCGCTTGACGCTTCTCCTCAGACAGAAGAGTCAGATCGAATAGGGTATTGAACTTTTCTCCGGAAAGATTGGAGAGCGATTCGCACAAGACGGGTGCTCCCAACTTCTCCAATAGAGGAGAAATCTTCTCTGCCACCTTGGGGCTGAGTTGTCCGACGAGGATGAGGGGGGATTGTGCCTCTGCCCAACCTTTAAAAAGCAGGGGCGATGAGCCCTCTACGAGTTGAATCATTCGCTCATCAGGTAACTGGGTGGCGGAACAGTCGAAAAAGGGCTCCGTAATAGGCACATTGATGTGTACAGGGCCTGGATGATGGAGAGTGAGGGCGATCATCGCCTCGTTGATCATCCTATTATTGTACCATTTATCAGTTTCGTTAGCGGGTTCGCAAAGTTGGACGGTGTGTTTGATCAAGGTGCCGAAAACACCGGTCTGCGGCAATGTTTGTCCATCCATTTGTCCTATCCATGCTTGTGGACGGTCTGCGGAGATGACGAGCAAAGGAATTTGCTGGTAATAGGCCTCCGAAACGGCAGACGCCAAGTTGAGCAGGGCCGATCCTGAAGTGACACAAACGGCCACTGGTTCCTCTCTCTGTTGCGCTACGCCTAATGCGTAAAAGCCGGCGCTTCGCTCATCGGTAACGGCATGGCAATGGAAATCAGGACAGCTGGCGAAGGTTTCCGCCAAAGGCATATTGCGTGATCCTGGGGATATAACCACCTCTTTGATGCCATGTTGGATCATGAGCGAGGTGAGTTGTCCGATATTGATTTTGGTGGAAAACATAATCTTCTACAATAGCAATCGTTTTAACGTATTCATTTTTTCCTCCGTCTCATTCCATTCGGATGAGAGGTCTGATGTGGCGAGAATACCGCCGCCCGCATAGAGGGTCGCTGTGTCGTCTGTGAAATTCATGCAACGAAGGTTGACATAGAGATCCATCTTACCGTTAGGGTCTATCGGACCGTAATAACCGGAGAAATAGCTTCTGTCCAACCCTTCGTGCGCGGATATGAATTGCTGCGATTCCTCTTTGGGTAATCCACAAACCGCAGGGGTAGGGTGGATCGATTTGAGAAAAGGCGCACGCATTTTATTCTCCATAAAGAGGTAAAAATCGGTGCGAAGGTGGGAGATATGGCCTGCGGAGACACTGTATGGCCCCCATTCGTCTTTGCAGGTGCCGTGACAGGCGATCCGTTCTCTGATGAAGTCGGCCACGATTTTTTGTTCCATGCGCTCCTTTTCTCCCCATTTTTCTAATGGCACGCTCTTCTCGCCTTGATTCTTCTTTGTGCCAGCCAAGGCGATGGTTCGTAGTTGCGCGTCGTTACCCGATAGCAGTAATTCCGGGGAGGCGCCTAACCAATTGCCCGTATGTGATGAGTGTAGCAAATAGACCATCGCATTGGGGTAGTGGACGCAGACGGTGTTGAAGAGGCGCCATTCGTCTTGTTTGGGGATAGAGATCTTCTGTGAACGGGAGAGAACCAACTTTTGGAATCGTTTTTCCTGAATGGCCGAGAGGAAGTGGCGGAAGGCCTTCTCGTAGGATGCATCCGGCTGAGCCGAGATGGAAGACTCTTGGATTATATTGGGAGCCTCCTCTTTCAGTTCGAAATCAATGGATTTTTCCGATGGAATCGCTAAAATTTTATGCTTTTCAGTCGAGAAAGGAGCAAAAATGAAGCAATTGCCCAATAGAGATAAATTGTCTGGAATCTGATCATGGAGTTGTATATGGTGGGCCGAGATGAGATGTCCTCTCTTCTCATTAGGCAAGCGGTAGAGCACATAGTGTTCCTCCTCATTTATATGTTGACGCACCTCGTTTAAATTCATTATCCGAACAATTTACAATGCAAATATAGTTTATTTATTAAAAATAAATGTTATCTTTGTTTAAAAGGGAAGAACCCGAAAGGGTGATATATTTTGAGAGTTCTTTGTGTATGATGTGTTATGTCAAGAGTTTGACGATGGATTTTTTGCATCGTGATTCCCTTTCATCACCGTTATACCTTTATCTAATATCATGAGACGACTGTTCCTCATATTGCTGCTGATACCAATGTTGTTCGCCTGTGATGGTGGCGATAATGGATCTAACCTCCCTGATTTGGAAAGAATCAAGGAGGAGGGAACGTTGCGTGCCGTCACATTGTCCCGTAGCACCTCCTATTTTGATTATAAAGGAGAGGATATGGGCTTTGAATATGAGTTGGCGCTTCGATTCGCTCAATCCTTAGGCGTGGAATTAAAGGTAGTGGTCGCAAAGGATGAGCCTGAGATGATAGATATGTTGACGCGCAAAGAGGTGGATTTAATCGCTTATCCTGTTGTGATTTCGAACGAGTTGAAGGAAAAGGTCGCATTCTGCTCCCATACTTTCAATACGACGCAGGTGTTGGTTCAACAAAAAAAGAAGAACAAGTTCGAATTGGCCAAAGATGTCGTGGATTTGATCGACAAGGAGATTGTGGTGGTAGAGAATTCGAAGTACCACAAACGTCTACTCAATTTGGATGACGAAATGGGTGGTGGACTTCAGATCACGACAGTCTCGAACGAGGAGAATGAGGAGTCTTTGATCGAGCAAGTCTCTAAAGGAGAGATTGATTATACGGTGGCCGACGATAATATCGCCTCTGTGAATAAGACCTATTATAAGAATCTTGACATCAGCATGCGAATAAGCTTTACGCAACGCTCCGCATGGGTTGTTCGCAAAAAGTCTTCTGACTTGGAAGAGGCTGTAAATAAATGGTTTGAAGAGACGAATGGAGATTATACCTGTAAATATCTCTTTCATAAATATTTTGAACAGAGTAAGTTGGCTAATTCCAAGGAAAAGCCTAAATACATCAACAAAGAGAAGATTTCCGACTTTGATAAATTATTCAAAAAATATGCGAAAAGTTTAGACTGGGATTGGAAAATGTTGGCCTCTGTCGCTTACCAGGAATCTAAATTCAACCCCAATGCCCAATCATGGGCAGGAGCGAAAGGATTGATGCAATTGATGCCGGGAACCGCCACAAAACTAGGCGGCGACAGTACCGATATGATGATTCCCGAAGTGAGCGTGAAATTAGCGACCAACTATCTCAAGCGGGTTGATAATATCTATAAATACATAGAGGATAAAAACGAACGCGTCAAATTCGTCTTAGCCAGCTATAATGCGGGCGTAGGACATGTGCGTGATGCGATGGCCTTAGCGGAGAAGAATGGTAAGAACCCTGAGAAGTGGGAAGATGTGAAGATATTTTGCCTATTAAAGTCCAAACCGGAGTTTTATAATGACCCCGTTGTACGTCACGGATACCTGCGTGGCGAGGAGGTTTATAAATTTGTTGAAGAAATTATGGTACGTTATCAGGAATATGTAGATGTGATAACGAATTGATTTGTTACCTTTGCGGAAAATTTGGACTTATAATCGGATGAATGATTTTGTCTTTTATAGTATGGCCTCCGGAAGTAGCGGTAATTGCTACTATTTCGGCGATGCGGAATGCGGCTTCCTCGTGGATGTCGGCATCCCTTTCCGTACCATACGTAAAAGATTGGAGGAGGTCGGTCTATCCATATCCCGCGTGAAGGCGGTATTGGTGACACATGACCACTACGATCATGTTCGTTCGGTAGGTTATTTCAGTGAAAAACAGCATATTCCTATCTATGCGACCCAAGCGTCCCACGATGGAATCAATGCCAACTATGGTATTACGGAGAAGGTTTCGCCTTGTAATCAACGTATTTTGAGCCGTAACGTCCCTTTGCAATTGGGTCGTTTCTCCATCACACCTTTCTTTGTGCCTCATGACAGTAAGGATAACAATGGATTTTTCATCAAACATGGAAATATACGCTTCACTTTGGCCACCGACATTGGCTATGTGACGGATGATTTGAAGAATTATATCTCTATCTCCGATTACTTGGTGATTGAGGCGAATCATGATGAAAATATGCTCGTTTCTGGCCCTTATGCGCCTCAGTTAAAGGCTCGTATCATCAGTAAGGGTGGCCATTTGAACAACCAGCAGACAGCCGCTGTCTTGGAGGAATCGGCTCCCGATTTTATGAAAAGGATATTCCTTTGTCACTTGAGCAAAACCAACAACACGCCTGAAATAGCACTGGAGACCGTGAAAAAGGGGGTGAAAAACGAGTCTACGGAGGTTATTGTTTTGAAAAGAAGCGAAGGTATGCTTTATAATTTATAGGTTACAGGCGAATTGAATCGCTTGATTCTCCTTGAAACACAATCGTTTAAATATATGTCTGATAAAAAAATTGTTCTCCTGACTGGCGGTAGCGCCGGTTTGGGAAAGGCAACAGCGGAATTGCTGATGAAGCGTGGTTACATGGTCTATTCAGGCTCCAGAAGAGTGACGGAAGCCCAATCTGATCCAAATTCCAAAGGCGAAATCATCCCGGTTCAAATGGATGTGACCGATGCGAAGAGCGTGGAAGCTGCTGTCACTCGTGTGATGGAGGAGCAGGGTAGAATTGATGTCCTCATCTGCAATGCGGGCAATGGAATCGCAGGTTCCATCGAAGACACCTCTGAGCAGGAGGCTCGTTTTCAGATGGAGACCAATTTCTTTGGAACGGTGAATTCCATCCATGCGGTAGCGCCTGTGATGCGCAAACAAAAATTTGGAAAAATCATTACGACATCATCTGTGGCGGGCTTTATCCCTATCCCTTACCAAGGTTATTATTCCGCCAGCAAGGCGGCTGTGAAGATATTAACCCAGACATTGGCCATCGAGATGAAGCAGTTCGGGGTACAATGTTGTTGTGTATTACCGGGTGACGCCAAAACAGATTTTACCGCTTCCCGAAAATTTACGCAGGCGGCGCAATCGCCAGAATCGGCTTATACCGATCGCATGAAAAAGGCGGTGGACACAATGGCCCATGATGAGCAAAATGGCATGGAACCTATCGAAATTTCCCGCGCTATTTTGAACCAAATTGAGAAGAAAAAGATGTCCATCGTGGTGGTTCCGGGCGTTAGTTACAAGCTGATTTCATTCATCGCAAGAATCGTACCTAATCGATTTATGTTATTTGTGGTAGATAAACTTTATTCATGAGGTTTGTCTTGTAAATTATTGATATATAGTTTATTGTAAAATTATCCATGTGTTTTATCCATGCGATATGACAAAATCGTCCATATAAAAAGCACGATTTTACATAGTCGAAAATAGACATCACTATAATTTTGCAAGTGTGATCAGGGAACAAAAACCAACGGTCACAACCGAATACGTTTTTTATGAAAACTATATATTGAATAACTTTTAGAAAACCACGTAACTAAACATTGATGAATGATGGTTTTACCAGTTTGCGAAAAAAAGAAGGGGTGTTCTACTCCTTTTTTTTTGTCCCTATGCGAAGCCAATAGCAATTAAGAGTTAAGATTTAAGAGTTAAGAAACGAAGATTGCCGGAGACAATCAAGTTCGGCGGAGCCGATTAGAGTTTCTATTGGGCAATATCCGTTGAGATATATAGGTAAATTTTTGTTGAAAAAAATGGCAAAATAGCACGCCAAGTAAAAAAAAATAGTAATTTTGCGAGGCTTGTGGGTAAACAATGCCAAAGTATATTGATGAAGAATTAATATTGGCAAGAGTTCTTGAATGAAGAACTATGAAGATAGGCCAGTGATTTTTATATAGAAGTTGTAATTGAATTTTTTTAATAAGTAATTTTAAAATTATGTATCCTTACGAAGAAGAATGGCAAAAAGATTCCGGGAGGAACTACAGTGCCGAGAACAACGATGGTGACAACCAAAGAGAAAGGAAAAGTTTTAACCCTAACTTCAACAGCGAGAATAGGGTAATCCGTAACAATGCAGATCCTGCCGCAAAGCGTCCTAGAAGAAGAATAGGCGATTCTACTACTCGTTTTAATTTGGAAAACGATAGCGAATACCAAAATAATCGTCCATATCGTCCAAACAACCGCTATAACAACAATGGTGGTGGTTACGACAATAACAATGGCGGCTACAATAACCGTGGTTATAATAACCGTGGCTACAACAACGACAACCAAGGCAATGGTGATGCTGAGGGTGGCTATAACAACAATCGCGGTGGATACAACAACAACCGTGGTGGTTATAATAACAATCGTGGCGGTTATAACAACAACCGTGGTGGTTACAACAACAACCGTGGCGGTTACAACAACCGTGGTGGTTACAACAATAACAACGGCGGTGGTTATAACAACAACAATGGTGGCGGCTATGACAATAACAATGGCGGTGGTTACAATAATAACCGCGGCGGTTATAACAATGGCGGTCAAAGAAGAAATAACTTCGGCGGTCCACAACGTCCTAACAACAATCGCGGTGGATTCAACAAGAGAGGTGGTAACAACAACAAGCAATTTAAGAACATTACTCGTCCTATCGAGTATCGTTCCATTGTCGAGGATCCTAACGAGCAAATCCGTTTGAACAAATTCTTGGCAAATGCGGGTATCTGCTCTCGTCGTGAGGCTGATGAGTTGATCCAAGCAGGTGTTGTCACTGTAAATGGTGTGAATGTCACTGAGTTGGGTACGAAGATCCTTCGTGGCGACAAGGTGATGATCCACGACCAATTGGTCTCTCCAGACAAGAGAATCTATCTTTTGTTGAACAAACCAAAGGATTGTGTGACATCCAACGATGATCCATACGCAAAATTGACTGTGTTGGATATCGTAAAGAACGCTTGTCACGAGCGTATTTACCCAGTAGGTCGTTTGGATAGAAATACCACTGGTGTGTTGCTTCTTACCAACGATGGTGACTTGGCGGCTAAGTTGACTCACCCTAAGTACAATAAGAAGAAGATTTACCAAGTGACTTTGGATAAGGCGCTTGAGCAAGAGGATTACGAGAAGATCATGGCTGGTATCATGTTGGAAGATGGAGAGATCAAGGCTGACGAGATCAGTTTCTTGGATGAGGAGGAGCACAGAAAGATCGGTATCGAGATCCATTCAGGTAGAAACCGTATCGTGCGTAGAATCTTCGAACATTTGGGTTACAAGGTGATGCGTTTGGATCGAGTATACTTCGCTGGTTTGACCAAGAAGAACCTCAAACGCGGTCAATGGAGATTCCTCTCTGAGAAGGAAGTAAATATGTTGCGCATGGGCGCATTCGAGTAACATAAAACGTAGATCAAATGAAAGTTGACGTATTATTAGGTCTCCAATGGGGAGATGAGGGTAAAGGTAAGGTAGTGGATGTGTTGACTCCGCGCTATGATGTAGTTACCCGTTTCCAAGGTGGACCAAATGCCGGACATACTCTTGAATTTGAAGGACAAAAGTATGTGTTGCGCTCTATTCCATCAGGAATTTTCCAAGGTGGAAAGGTAAATGTGATTGGTAATGGTGTCGTTCTTGACCCAGCTCTTTTCAAGAAAGAGGTGGAGGAGTTGGAGAAGTCTGG
>JAKSKY010000041.1 GCA_024401515.1 Paludibacteraceae bacterium
TGGCAAAACAACTGAAATTGCATTTTGGCTTTGATACCTTCAAAGGAAACCAAGAAGAGATCATCACCAACTTGTTGGCAGGCAAAGACACCTTTGTCCTCATGCCAACAGGAGGCGGCAAGTCGCTATGCTATCAATTGCCATCGTTAATGATGGAAGGCACCGCTATCGTTATCTCTCCGTTAATCGCCTTGATGAAGAATCAGGTGGATGCGATGAGAAACTTTAGCGAGGAGGATGGTATCGCTCACTTCATCAATTCTTCGCTTAACAAAGCGGCTATTGATAATGTGAAGTCGGACATTCTCTCCGGAAAGACAAAATTGCTATACGTGGCTCCCGAATCACTCACCAAAGAAGAGAATGTGGAGTTCCTCAGACAGGTAAAGATATCCTTCTTTGCCATAGACGAGGCGCACTGTATCTCAGAATGGGGACATGATTTTAGACCTGAATACAGAAAGATCCGTCCGATCATCAATGAAATCGGTCAAGACGTGGCTGTCATTGCCTTAACAGCGACCGCAACGCCTAAAGTACAGCACGACATCCAAAAGAGTTTGGGAATTATGGATGCGACTGTCTTTAAATCTTCATTCAATAGATCCAACCTCTACTACGAGGTTAGACCCAAGAAGGACGATATCGACAAGGAGATCATCAAATTCATCCTTGGACAAAACGGACAATCAGGAATCATCTACTGCCTCAGCAGAAAAAAGGTGGAGGAATTAGCCGAAAAACTACGTGTGAACGGTATCAACGCATTGGCTTACCATGCGGGCATGGATAGCGCCACACGATCCGGCAACCAAGATGGTTTCTTGATGGAAAAGGTTCAGGTGATCGTAGCTACCATCGCTTTTGGTATGGGAATCGACAAACCAGATGTCAGATTTGTCATCCATTACGACATACCAAAGAGTTTGGAGGGCTATTATCAAGAGACAGGTAGAGCAGGAAGAGACGGTGGAGAGGGACGATGCATCGCCTTCTATTCCAACAGCGACTTGCAAAAGCTTGAAAAGTTCATGCAAGGCAAACCAATCGCCGAGCAAGAAATTGGAAAGCAATTGTTGTTGGAGACAGCCGCCTACGCGGAATCCGTAGTATGCAGACGTAAAGTACTTTTGCATTACTTCGGAGAAGAATATTGCGAAGATAATTGTGGTAATTGTGATAATTGTTTAAATCCGAAAAAACAAGTGGAAGCGAAAGAGTTGCTATGTACCGTTCTAGAGACGATCTTAGCGTTGAATGAAAAGTTTAAGACGGAACACGTGATAGATGTCATCATGGGTAATGAGACAAGTGAAGTCAAATCCTATGGTCATGACGAAGAAATTGACACCTTCGGAGAAGGTAAGGATGAGAGTGAAAGAACATGGCAGAATGTTATTCAAAAGGCCATGATTTCAGGATATATCACCAAGGACATCGAGAATTATGGTATCTTGAAGATTACCAACGAAGGTAAGGCATTCATGAAGAAACCAAAATCATTCGAGATCGTCAGCGAAGAGGATGAAGAAGAGGAGGAGGTAGATATTCAATTAAAAGGCGGCGCCTCTTGCGTAGCGGACCCTGCCCTATTCTCCATGTTGAAAGATCTTCGCAAGAACCTATCCAAGAAATTGGAATTACCACCATTCGTCATCTTCCAAGATCCATCTTTGGAGGCAATGGCGACCACCTACCCTATCACCATCGAGGAGTTGCAAAATATCCCAGGTGTGGGCGCAGGTAAAGCGAAACGTTTCGGTGAAGAGTTTGTGAAACTCATCAAGAAGCACGTTACAGAGAACGAAATCGAACGTCCAGAAGACTTGCGTGTCCGTTCCGTAGCTAACAAATCAAAGTTGAAAGTATCCATCATCCAAGCCATCGACAGAAAGATCGCTTTGGACGACATCGCGGAATCAAAGGGTCTTGACTTCGACGAATTGTTGGATGAAATCGAGGCAATCGTAAATTCAGGAACAAAGATCAACATCGATTACTTCTTGGTTCAAATCATGGATGATGACCGTATCGAGGATGCCTTTGAATATTTCAAGGAGGCTGAATCAGACGACATCAACGATGCGCTCAAGGAGTTAGGAGAGAATGATTACACAGAGGAGGAGATCCGACTTATCAGAATCAAGTTCATCTCTGAAATGGGTAACTAAAAAATCCTTTTTTACAACCAAAAAAGCTTTTCGGACCATCTCCGGAAAGCTTTTTTTAATCCATTAATTAGTAAGATGAAGTATACGAAAACATTATGGGGTCTGCTCTTAGTAACGATCATCGCGGGCTGTAATTCCGTAACAGGCATAAAAAACTTCACCAATTGCGAATTTAAATTCGGCCATGTTTCCAACGTGAAATTGGCGGACATCGACCTAACGGACAAAGAGACCTACAGCAATTTCAACTTATCTGACCTAGCTAAGTTGGGCATAGCCTATGCGCAGAAGGAATTGGACCTCAACATGGACGTTAACATGAAAATAAAAAATCCTAACAAGCAATCAGCCCAATTGGATGGCATGGATTTTATCCTTTGGATAGACAACCAAGAAATGCTAGAGGGAACCATGAACAAGAAAATTGTAATAGAAGCGGGAGAAGAGGCAAATGTTTCGCTTCCCATTTCTCTGAACCTCTACAAGTCAATTAAAGAGAAGAAGATGGCGGCCATAGCTGAATTCGCCTTGGGACTCTCATCTAAGAATGCGGAGACCAGCAGAGTGAAAGTATCCCTTAAACCTTTCTTCACTGTCATGGGACAGACAGTCAAAATGCCATCATATATTACAATTGGAGGCGACCAGGCGATGCCGGAAAGAAAATAGTTATAAAAACACAAAGTATGAAAAAAATTATTTGCGCACTCTTCATATCAATAATCAGTAGCTTTTCCTCCCATGCGGAAACATTGTCGGAAAAGCAATTGGCATCCTTGAACCAACAAGTCAAGCAGTATGATTATATTGGACCTTTTTTCGAAGGATTGGCTATGGTTCGAAAGGAAGGTAAAGTGGGTTTTATTGATAAAACCGGAAAGTTGGCCATTCCTATGAAGTTCACTGTCACAAACGAGTGTGTCTCTCCCTCAAATGATTGTCTCAACATCTTCCTTCATGGAATTTTGGCTAGTTACGAGTTGGGTGTAATAGACCGACAGGGGAAAGTGCTCGTTCCGAAAGACAGCATAAAGCATATAGGAATCGCAAATGACGGCGACATTGTGATTGTTTCTTCACAAGCTCAATACTATGTCTATGAGAAGGGCACTTTTATTTCCAACAGACAGCCTGTTTGGAATTACACCACTAACGAGGTCCTCACTTTCAATGGAAAGATTGCTTTTGACGAAGATATGGAAGCAAGAGGATATACTCGGTTCGATACGGATTTCACCAAAGGGAAACCGTATGCCGGTGTATGGATAACTCAGCCTTTCGTTGTTCAGAAAAATGGGAAATTCGGAGTAATTGATCGTTTGGGAAACGAGTTGGTTCCTTGTTTTTCCGATGACTACCGTATGACAACCCATAAGGGATTGGCACTAATAGCACACAGGACCTTTAATGGAGAACAAGATATCCCAGTGTGGCATGATGTTTATAAAGATGGCATAAAAGTCGTGGAAAAAGTTAGTATGCTAAAACCATTTAGAGGGCATAACTTCATTTTGGCAAAGGGGTTATCAGAAGAAGAATATAATAACTGGAAAGATGCAGTAAAAATTGAGCTACCACACTCTGTGAAAGATTCGATGATGCTCGATTTGGATGGCAAACGAATTACCAAAGCGCCATTCGGCAAAAACTTTTTCACAATTGACAAAGAGGGAGGTCTAGCGTTTGTGAAAAAAGATGGAACACCAGTATTCGACAAAAAGGTAGCAGCCTTTTTCGAACCCATTGGTTCATATTATTTCGCTGAATTTGAATATGACGCGCAGACTGTAATTATAAATGAGAACGCCGATACCGTAAAAGCAAAGCCTAAACTTTTGAGATATGTTGAAGACGGAACCATCACTTTCAAAGAGTTAAGAAAATATTCAAGCATTGAATATATTAATTTCCCCTATTTGAAAAGCCAATCGAAACAAGACAAATTGGCCACACTAGAATACCATGCGGGAAGAATGGCTGTCAAGCCAATGGAATACGATAAATCATTTTTCTCTGAAGGATTGATCAACTTGAAAATAAATGGAGAATGGTGTTATATGGATAAAGATGGAGCGGGAAAACCGTAGAAATTCAATCATGAATTTTAGATCCATCCAGGGCTATTGATCTGTTTTTTCCTTGGGTGCCAGCCTTTTCACCGCATCCATATTCTCAATCAAACCCTCTCTCTTCAACCGTTTAATTTCATCCGTTTTAAAGCCCTTTCTCCGCACGGCCTTCATAATCCATGGTTCAATAGGATATTCGTCCACCCAGAGTCCTAATCTGCCATTTTTAGCGGCCATCTGCAACGTATCGAAGGCCGGATCATCATCGTAATGCAAATAGTGCCATGCATACCCTGCCTTGACCATCTCATGGCTCATCTCCCTACCATCCTGCAGATAGGTAAACGCCAATAGACGGCCGAAAGAATCTTTTTGTTTAACAAAGAGTGTAACGGGTTGTTTCCAAATCAACGAATCCAAATATCGTCTCGATTTTTTACTGAAATCCTGACCCTTCTCAGGGGCATCAATGGCAGCCATACGTACACGTGTCAAAGAGGATTCACCATCCAGAAGGATGTCATAGGTATCTCCATCACAGACCTTTTTTACCACGCCCGTACAAGTCTCATTCTTGAAAGAACGCAATGTGGGCGTTGTATCTTGCTGTTCCAGTGTATCTAAAACAGAGGAGTTTTTCCCCTGTCCACCTTTGCAAGACGACAAGCTTGCTACGAGAAGCATAGGAAATAGTATAGAACACCCCCAGATTCTCATAGATGATTAATATTTGAAATATTGAAGAGTTACCGCTTTATCTTTAGAGATGGAAACACGATAACTACCCTTCTTCAACTGAAATATGGTAGTGTAGGAACATTGGCCATTCACCACCTCGTTTAATTTTTCGTAATCGGATTCAGGCTGTTGATCACCAATAAACTCATCTCTTCTGGAAGTTGGTTGTCCGAACTCAGCCGTCATATCATTCACAATATCCACATAGATGGCATACAAAGAGTTCCATGAATCACATTCAGGGAAAAGCATTTCCATACGGGACAAACGATTTTCTTTCGTACCAAAGAGGTAAATGGCACAATTCTTCCAAACGCCGTGTTCAACGATCAAATAGGAAGAAGATGAATGTTTGTCACTCTTCACCAAAGCACATCCTTTTTTCTTCAGTGCAGTGACGCAATCATTTACAGTACCATATTGATGGACGTCGCGAATCAGCGACAAATCTTGCGCAAATGAAGGTACAGCCAGCAACGACAACAATAAAAGTGTAAAAAAAGTTTTCATTTATACTCTGAGTTCAGTTCTAGTGCAAATGTAGGCAAAAGAATTGAATATTAGCGTATTCCACACTTTTATTTGACCGATAGCAAAGTTATAGGATTCTAATGACTATTTGAGAATGCAACAAAAAAGCAAGAAGAACTGTACATTAAAGGAGCGTATAATCTATTACTTAAGACGGCCACCCAATAACATGCCTAGCCAAGAACATAATAGACAGAGAAGCAAGGTGGCGCCGATATAAGTAAAAGCTGTTGTATATTTACCGCTTTGCAACATTTGTAATGACTGGGATGAGAAGGTCGAATAGGTAGTAAAACCACCGCAAAAGCCAACAGTACAGAACAAAAGAAGAGGAATCTCCTTACAACAAATGGCTGCAAAAAACGTAATGAGGAACGAACCGATTCCATTGACGCAGAATGTCGCCGCATACGACGCTACCGCATAGTGCGCCATCAACAATGAGACACTGTAGCGTAACATGCTTCCCAACGCACCGCCTAATCCTACCAAAAAGAAATTCTGAAACATAATCGACCAATTTGGCCACAAAGGTAATTTATTATCACCAATATGTAACCGGACACGGATATTTTTCAGTCTTTTCGATAATGTAAATCAAATTAAGCTCGTGCGCCCACGAACCATTACGCTTGGAAGAGGTGAAGAGGTCAAAGACATAAAATAGCTGCAGTCCCTTGTAGTGTCCACCAGCCATCAATCCAATCACATTCACGCCTGACAATGAATTCTTGTCACACACACCGAAAACCAAGGGATCCCAAGCCAAACCTGCTCCTACATTGAGCATCTGGAATCTATCCTGACGTTGATAGGATCCGTTGATGAAGAGATAATTGCCCGATAGGCTCTCCCTACCCCACAAACCATTTTTGTTCTGCAAATCATGCAAGTAATTCGCATGGAAAACCACTTTTCGTTTCAAGTTATTATCCTTCACATCGGTAAAACCATTGGAAGGTTCCGCAATGTGGTAAAGCGCCGCGCCTAAAGTCAGTTTGTTCTCTATGATATAGGAAGCGCCCACGGAGACATCGAAAAAGGTATGCATATCATTGTCGAAATTCTCCAAGGTACCCAAGGTAGGCTTACGGGAATTCTCGTCATATTGGTCGCCGTATAATATCTTGTCCCACCCCAATCGGTTCAAATACAATGTTCCTTGAAGACCCAATCGGAAAGAGATTCCCTCCTTCACAATGATTTTATGGGCATACACAAGAGAAAATTCATTGATATCATAGACACCACTCGCCATATTATCGTATGAATAGGCGAAACCCACGGAGCAAACCTTTTTGAAACTTTGGTCATAGGAGGCCCTAACGGTATGGTAGTGGTTGCCCAACTTCATCCATTGCTGACGATAGCTCAATCCCAGACGGATGTCGCGGGCGTTACCTGCCAACGACGGGTTGATACTGAAAGGCATTAGATTATGATTCACTAAAGAGAAATCCTGTGCGTTCAATGATGTGCACACCGCACATAATAGTATGATCAAAAACTTCTTCATTACTCTGACTAAGCTTTTATTAAACTCCCTAAATATTAGCGTATCAATGAGACAAATCCTTTACGGTCACCCTCTCTATTGATTCCCATGTAATTACTCTTGTACTTGCAATACCAGCCATAAACGCCCCATGGACAATCTTCTCCATTGAACGTTCCATCCCAGACATCCTGAATGCCATGGCCTTCATACATAATCTCGCCTAAACGGTTATAGATGATATACTCAAACTCATCCATATACTCACCGCCATAGAACTTAAAGACATCGTTCATATCGTCACCATTAGGCGTGAAACCCTCTGGCGCCCAAAAATCAATCCATGTATAGATGGCTTGTCTACCCTTGTATTCGCAACCGAAACGGTCAACTGCCTTCACGATCACTTCAAAGGAATCGGCGGCCGTAGCGTCAAAACTATGGGAGGCATTCACACCTTCAATGGTCTCACGTTTATCATCCGTCTCCCAATACCACTTACTCTCTTTCGGAGAGACACCCGTAAAGCGCACATTGGAATTGCTGCTTTCAATAAAGGTTGGATAGACATCAAAGGATAGTTCTTGTCTCTTCAACAACTCCACATCTATCTCCGCATAACCTTTACAACCATATTCATCGATTCCCTCCACTATAAAGTGGGTTGGCTCTTCAATATCGGCCTTCAAATGGGAAGTGAAACCATTCTTCTCCACACATTCACGCGCAGGAGAACAACTCCATTGGTAAATCTTAGCACCATCCGCATAGAGATTCACCGTATCAGGCAATTCAGGACATCCTGATTGTTCTCCCTTCTTCAGTGTCACATAAGGAGATGGGCGCACCTCCACAAATTTACTTGCCTTGGAAGAGCATCCATCCTTGTCATAACCATATACCGTATATTCGGCTGAAGAGCCCAATTTATAAGTAATCGAAGAGGTTTCATCTCCCGTATTCCACTTGTAGGTCTCCGCTCCTGAAACATACAAAGAGAAATTGTCACCCAAACACACGGAAGAGTCTCCTGATATATACAAGGCAGGTGGAGTCGTGACACCCACCAAGATATCAATCGTGGATGGACAGTTAGCTACGTTACTACCCGTCAAACGGATCTTCGTGTTGGTCTTTGGTTGGAAGGTATAGGAAGGTCCCGTCACCGTCTCTTGTCCATCGTCCCAGGTATAGATGAGTGCGCCAGAAGCTTGCAAAGTAGTGGATTCGCCTAAGCAGACATTGGTTTCACCCAAATAAGAAATGGTTGGCGGAGTGGTCAATAGAATCTCATGATAGGCGGTATCAGTACATCCAAATTCATTCTCCGCGATCACACGAATGTTCATATCCTCCTCCACTTGAGGGATGATGGAACCGCCAACACTACCATTGTCCCATGAGAAACTTGTCTTTCCTTGGTTCGCGTCGTAGGCCTCCACTTTCACCATGGCACCCAAGCATGCCTGCTTATCACCTTTGGTATAAGCCATAGGAGTCGGGAAAACAGTAATCGGTATTTGCATGGAAACCTCACAATTCTGCTTTGAATATCCATAAAGCATATAACTAGTGGATACCGATGGTTGAAGCTCCAAGGTTTCGCCCTCCTGGCCGTTACCCCACTTATAGTGGTCCGCACCATGCGCCTTCAAAACGGTGGTTCCGCCTGGGCATACACCCATATCACCATCCACCCAAATGGAAGGGGTTTCCAACAATCGAACAGAAATTTCAGCGTATCCTTTACATCCGTTAGATTCTCCCTCGACCCAATAAGTCGTATCTTGGGATGGATAACGGACAATCGTATTGATTCCCGTCGTTCCGTCATACCACTTTAGCGTTGGCGAACTGGCACCGGAAACGGATAATTTTGTGGAACGGCCTTCGCACAAAACCGTATCACCCTTCAATTCCAGCACCGGTATTGGTTTCACCTTCACCGTATGGCTCTTGGCTGCGGAACGGCACAATTTCTCATCCACCGCAAAAACAGTGAAGGTGGTCGTCGTATCCAATGGTTCCGTAAATTCATTACCCGTATGAAGGTCTGCCCAAACATAGGTGATATCTCCCGTGCTTTGGGTAAGTTCCGCTTTGATGGTAGCCTCTTCACCCTTACAAACCTCACGTGTTCCCGTCAAAGTGACCACAGGAATTGGATTGACTCGAACCGTAAAACTCTTCGTGGTGGCACAACCATTCTTATATTTTCCAATGACAGAATAGGTGGTTCTGTCATGCAACGGCCTCGTCCTAATTTGTGGCGTGGAATCATTGGTGTTCCATACAAAGGACAAATCATCCCCTGAGGAGTATACCCTAGCGGTCAATACCAACGTGTCGTTCAAACAAATCTCCTTCTCTCCCTCGATTTCAAACAAAGCGACAGGCTTCACGTTGACCCAAGTGGAGTTATCATAATGACAATGATACTTATCCTCTATCTCCACCGTAAATTCTTGGGATGTGGTGATGCTATCCACCGTAATGGTTTGAGTCGTTTCGCCCGTACTCCACAAATATTTGCTATCCGCCGACGCATTCATGGCAGTCAACGTGATAGAACCTCCGAAACAGACACTATCTATGGAACGGATAGAGAGATCAGGGAAATAATTCACATTAATTTGCTTCTTCGTGTGGGCGGTACAACCCATGTCTGTGCGAACGGTCACATCCACATCATAGGTACCAGGCTTCATATAACGGGCCTCTGGATTTGCCGAATTGGAAACTGATCCGTCTCCAAATTTCCATGCGTAACTATTGATGTTATCGCCGCCAATCGAGGTCTTGTTGGTGAAGGTAACCAATCCTCCACACTCACTCTTATAATCAAAATCAATATCCACGCCGACCGTCTGCAACTTGGTGTTCAAGATAACGGCGGAACACTCCATCTCGCTATTTGATAGCTTGCAGTAATATGTTACCTGGTCATTAATTTGCGCTTGACGGATGATCGCCTTACTAGGATCTGTAGGATCGGTCTCGATGCTCTCTCCATCCGAACGGTACCACTCATATTGGTCAAAACCGGCGGGAGCGATGATTTCCGCATCCTCCAAACCACAATTCTTCACCTTGAGTTCCAACTTACGGGTCTCCGCCCAAAAGTAGCCATAGGCACGGTGGCTACCACCCTTGATAGCGCCTGTATTGGAATCCTCACTCAAACAGTCATGATTCAAAATCGTAATGGTCACCTCCTTGCCAATGTGATTGGACAAGTCCAAGTTACCATAGGTCCATCTTGTAAAGGCGTATTGTCCTAGATTATTTCTCTCCACAGATCCCTTACAAGTCGTATTGGACTGATCCTTCACCAATTCCAGCTTATAAGAGCTCTCGCTATCACCATTCACCATCACATCGCTACAACGTGGCATCGCCTGTAAGCCTGTTTCAGGATCCACTATATCGATTTTAAAGGAGAAGGATGGCAATTGCTTTCCAGAGTGTTCACGCCTTTGTTGGTTGGTTGCGACCAAATCGGGGCAATGGAGCACCGCAGCGAAACGATAGGTAAGCAAAGTCGTGTTTTCAGTCACCGTAAACTTATACTCCAACTTCTCCGCTTGGGCATATGCCCTACCCGATCCTTCAGCGGTACCCGTCGAACCGATTCTTACCGCGGATATACCATCAGGATTAGTGAATAGATCCCAACAGTTGATGATGGGGTCTTGGGAAGAGCTATTTCCTCGTTGGATGACAATGGAGGGCGTATTGACTTGTTGGTTCCAATTGTCATATTTATATTCCTCATCGGAAGTATCGTAAAAGTAACGACCTACATACTGAGTCCAACCAGACAAATCAGAATTCTCAAAACTTAAATTGGGAGTGTCGACATTTGTTTCCTGCGCCAAAGTATGGCCAGAAAGAAACACGAATGATAAAGCTAACCATGTTTTCACCATACCGTGAAAACCAGCATTGCGATTTAAGGACATAATAATATAATTTCAATCTTTTGACCGAACTTACCCAATCCTGTGTTTGAAGAGACTAAAGTGTAATAAACTAATCTTAAAAACTACATATCAATATCTCCCACACTTAAAATAATCCCCCTCGAAAACCATTCAATGACTTTTTGTCCAGCCAATCAAAATTTCACACCACAAATATGAGCATTTATTCGATAAGTTTTTACTATTGATAAGAATTTTTATTAAAATATTCAACAAAACGGCCTTTTTGTTCAATCAAAATTCCCATTCACTTTCTCTTGAGGGAACGGATTGTCCTCACCGTCCTCTAAGAATAATCCACAAAACGACAGGTGCGCCCACCAAAGCGGTCAATGCGTTAATAGGCAATATATACCCATTAGCGGGCATTTGCGAAATAAGGTCACAAGACAACATCAATACCGCTCCGCACAACAAGGAAGCAGGAACCAAAAGACGATGGGACGAACTCTTCAATAGACCGCGGACCAAATGAGGCACCGCAATACCCACGAAACCGATGGGACCCGTAAAGGCAGTCGTCGCACCAGTCAAAATTGTCGCCGAAAAAATGGTCATCATACGGGTTCTCCCTACCCTAGCGCCCACACTTTCCGCATATTCATCCCCCAACAACATCGCATCCAAAGGTTTACACAAGAAAGGCGCACAGATCAACCCAACCATCACCAATAGCCCCATGACGCCTAGTTTTTCCCAAGTCACGCCACTCAATGAGCCCAACGTCCAGTTGACAAATAACTTCACGGAATCCGGGTCGCTAATGTGCTGCAACAATGAAACGACTGAGGTGGCCACACTACCCAACATCACACCCGCTATCAACAAAGAGACGGAATTGGGCAACCTGAAAGAGACAAGCGACACGACAAGAAACAAAACCGCCGCACCAAACATAGCCGAAAGAGCCATTCCCCATGAGGAAATATAAAACGAGGAAATACCTAACATGGCAAACAAGAAAACATAGAGCGCCACACCCAGTGTCGCCCCGGAACTGATGCCCAAGACATAAGGGCCCACCAAAGGATTACGGAATAGGGTCTGCATCCACAAACCGGACAAAGCTAATGAGGCTCCTACACAAAGGGCGGTAAGCGCCTTCGGCAAACGAATATCCATCAAAATGGTATGATACACATCATCACCATTTCCAGACAACACTTCAAGAAGAGCTCGAAACGGCACGGGAACACTTCCCATGACGATATCCAACATGAATAGCGCCACAAGCATGAATATTAAAACACCGATCACCCAAACTCGTCTCATCTCCCCTCCTATTTTATCGCTTCACATCGTCCTAAATAAACTGTCGTATGGTTGGGCAACAATTCAGGATGAAACACCGATATCAAATCAGCCAAAACAACATCCGGTTGCGCCACAGCCTGCTCATAGAAATCCGAGATATTATACCCCTCTCCGGGCAACATACGTTTGTTGAAATGATAGACATTACCTTGCTTATATGACTTCATACCATGCAAACGTGAATCTATATCGAACAGACGTGTCGCATCGCAATTCATCCAAAAATCAGCCTCCACATAGTGGGCCAACAGCCACTCAGTTCCACAAGTAAAGGTTGGCTGGTCAATATTTTTCAATAAATAATCACCGCCGGCATCCTCATACATCGCAGCCATATAACCTTGTCCTGCCGTCATATACCAGGTATCGCCATAACTTCCTGCGGCAAAGACAGTGGGACGGCGGGAAATCGTATCAGTCAATTTCTTCAACGCATTATAGCGTGTCTCGATTTCATTGAATATGGAATCCGCCCTTTCGTATTCATCAAATAGCAGGCCGATGAACTTCACCCACTCCGCTCGCCCTAAAGCAGAGGACTCCTTCCACTCAAAATTATGGACCACCGGACAGACATCTGCGTGTGGATCATCTCTCAAATCAGACAAAAGGAGAATATCGGGTTGCGCCACCATCAATTGCTCCACATTGATTTCATATGAGCTGCCCAACGGCTTGATCTTTCCGCTTTCCATCCGCTCTTTAATTGTATCCGAATAGATGAACTTCGAATCACAGGCCGCCACCAAACTATCCATCACACCCAAAAGGCGAAGGAACTCGAAATTGGAGCCAGAATTGGTCGCGATGCGCCGAACAGGAATATGAATTCTTTTCATCCATGGGGAAACCATACCGGTATCGTTTCTTGTCAAAGCATACTGAAAGAATCCATCGCTTGTGCCCTCTGGATAAACATTTACCACATAGCCGAAATCTGTCACAGATGCGGAAAAGTGAGTGGCATAACGCAAATCCAACATGATTTGCTCTCCCAACTTCTCCTCCACAGTGGGACGACGGCATCCAGTCAAAGAAATGACTGCGAAAACGAGCAGCAAAATCGCTGCATTTCCTATCTTTTTCACCATATCGCGAAATTAAAAAATTTCATGATTGTAGTGGAAAATATTTAGAAATGATATAATTTTGCAATTATAAATCTATAGGGTATAGGATGGGAACAATTAAGACTAGAAATATTCTAATTGACGTCGCTCGTAAACTCTTCGCCGCCAAAGGCGTGGAGAATACAACGATGAACGACATCGCCGTAACCGCCCAAAAAGGAAGGCGTACCCTCTATACCTATTTCAAATCCAAAGAGGAGGTCTACTCAGCGGTCATCGAGACTGAGCTTTTCCAATTGGCCCATAAGCTCCAAGAGGAGATGCAAAAAAGCACCAATCCCGCAGAGAACCTTATCAACTACATTTACGTCAGAATGGACCTTTTCCAAGAGGCCGTCCGCAGAAACGGTAATTTGAACGCCAGTTTCTTCAGCAACATCCACTTGGTCGAGAAGGTACGCCACAAATTGGATCTACAAGAGAGAAAGATGCTAGAGAAGATCCTTCTCGAAGGCAACGCCCGCAATATGTTCAATGTGAAAAACCCTAAATTCGCGGCTGCCATGCTCCAATGTTCGCTCAAAGGATGGGAAGTTCCATTCATCCGCGGCGAGCTCAACCAATTCTCCCTACCTGAAAACAAAAAGGCATTTTCCGACTTCCTACTTTGTGGATTGACGGAGATTAATTTGATGGCGGAATAAACGCTATAGATAAGGAACCCCTACGGGGGTATGGATAAAGGCAGACACCCTTAATTCTTAATTCTTAATTCTTAATTCTTAATTCTTAATTCTTAATTCTTAATTCTCCACCACCATCGCCCCTGCGGCGTACCCGCTCTCCTCATCCACATAAGTCAAAGGCAGAAATCCAGAGATGATCTTTCCTTGCTCAATCACCAATGGATGGTTGCGGGACAACTCCTCAAACAAATGTTTCAACTCTTCAGATGAACGGTTCGCGTATATCATATACTCCCCCGATGAGGCCGAATGAATATATCGGTCTGTGATAATGCGCGCACAGACACCCATGTTCATCCGTAGATTCACCTCCACACAAGGATAGAGCCAATAGCCATCCTCACATTCAGCAATCAACATATCGACGCCGAAGTAACCTTTGTAATAGGGCTGAATCTTGGCTGTGAAATATTTTTCTAAAAAGAGGTAGACTTCATCAAGAAGCGATCTATCCACAAAGTCCCCTAGATACTCCTCTATCCTTTCATTCGACCACAACATATTGCTTCGATAGGTTCCCGATTCATCCGCGGAAAAGAGAGAATAACCGGCGAATCGGACCTCCGATTCCCCCGAAAGGAACTCCATGGCGAAATCCACCACCTTGCGATGGGCCACTTCACCTATCACGCTTCCCTGTCGTTTCAATATATTGGCGCACCATGCCTCGGTTGGGGCATCCCAGTCGCCCTTCACCCAACGAAGTCCCTTGCCGCTACATGACCACGGCGACTTCAAAAGCACATGCGGATGTCTCTCCACGAAATTACGGATTTCATCTATGGACGCTCCCTCGATAGGCAATTCACACGCTGCGGGAAGCAACCCATTTTGTTGCAGGGCATGGGCCGTCTCTATGGCAAAGCGACGATGGGAAAGGCCTCGTAACATTTCGATATCGACCGTCATCTTTGAGGGGGCATACTTATTCCACTCCCGCAAAAGAGTGGCATTCCACCCCCATGGCTTCAAACGGTCCTCCGTCGAGAGATGTTTTCGTTGTGTTTCGTAGGCATACCACCGCACGGATATACCCAATTGGGCGAATATTTCAGCGTGCCAATCTTGAGGCACCTGCTTACGAGTCAAGACGGACTCACCCGGACGAGCGAACCATATCGGAAGCGTGGATAAATCAGTAGCCAAAGCGAATGCGGAACGAGGTGGATTGTAATTCTCCCCGCCCTGTCCTAATGCCAAATCATTTTCAGGATTAAAATAGTGGTAGATCATGGCCCTAATTATAAACCATCACGAAATCCTCCTCCACACAGAATCGCAAAGGAAGAGCGCCCACACCCTCAATATCCACTATCAACCGACTATCTTCCCATGAGATACCGGTCACAAACACTTGTTCCCAATAATCGGCCTTCAAGCCAGGCACCAACTTATAGACAGCCTCCTTTGCGGACCAACCAAGCAACAATGGCACCTTGTCGGTTTCATCCAAAAGGCCACGTTCCGCCTCATTCAAAAATTTATTCTTCACACGGAAAATCTTATCGGACATCTGTTCAATGTCGATACCCACTTCACGGCTACCGCTCAAAAAAAGAGCCGCATAATCCTTGGTATGGGAGATGGAAATATGAAGACCCGCCTCTTCCGACAAGGAAGGTTTTCCCTTTTCGTCATAGGAAACCCTGACATCATGTCCTAGCGCAATCCGCAACAAGTAACGGACGGAGAGGAACTCTTGGACACGTTTTTTAGAACGAAAGGTTGAAATAGTATCGGAATATTCATCCCTTAAAGTGGTGAAACGAGGCAATAATTCTTCGGCTGACTCATCCATTTTCCAAATGAGCAACCTATCTCCATTGACAAAGGTTTCATCCCTATAAAGCATTCCCCCACATTTAGGCTTTTCTATCCACCATTTGCTTGGTCAAGAAAAGGAAGATGACAATTAGAATGATATAGTAAATCACATCACGGCTATCGATCACGCCACGACTCATGGAATCGTAATGGGCGCTGATACCTAAAGACGCGATGAAACTCTCAGACTCTCCACTGGAAGCCATACCGGATATAATGTCAAAACCGATATAGGCGAAGAAACAGAGCACCGCCGCCACAATGAAAGAGATGATTTGATTATCCGTCAAAGAAGAGGCGAATAGACCAATCGCGACATAGACCGTGGCCAAGAAGAAGAGTCCGATGTACGAACCCCAGGTGCCACCCATATCAATATTACCCTGCGGATCGCCCAACAACCATACGGACAAGAAAAAGAGCAATGTAGGCAACAAAGAGAACAACACCAACACCACACCGGCCAAGTATTTAGACAATACAATGCTAAGGCTGGAGATCGGGCGAGTCTTTAGCAGCTCAATCGTACCCGTTCTTCTCTCCTCCGCGAAAAGACGCATGGTAACAGCAGGAACCAAGAAGAGGTACAACCATGGCGCAAAATTAAAAAGGCCATCCATGTTGGCGTAACCGTTATCCAATATGTTATACTCGCCAGGGAAAACCCACAGGAACAAGCCCGTCAAACAAAGGAAAACACCAACAACGATGTAACCCATCGGCGAAGCGAAAAAGTTGCAAAATTCCTTTTTAAATAAAGAGAACATAGTATTTCAATTTTTTTCTAATTATTTACCGCAAAAATAGGAAAATGTTTCATAATTCGGAAATAATTACTAAATTCGCGTCGCTTTTTAAGCACAAAGAAGTTTAACAAATTAATTAAAAAATCAAATGGCAACCAAAATTAGATTGCAAAGACACGGCCGCAAGGGGTACGCGTTTTACCACATCGTCGTAGCAGATAGCAGGGCTCCACGTGATGGAAAGTACATTGACAGGATTGGTACTTACAATCCTAACACAAATCCCGCTACAGTAAATGTTGACTTCGAGAAAGCATTGGACTGGGTTATGAAGGGTGCTCAACCAACTGACACTACAAGAAACATCTTGAGCGAGCAAGGCGTATACTTGAAGAAGCACTTGTTGGGTGGTGTTAAGAAGGGCGCATTCTCAGAGGCTGAGGCAGATAAGAAGTTCCAAAGCTGGTTGGATGCAAAGAACAAGAAGAACGAGGCTGTTTCAGCTAAGGAAAAGTCAGAGAAGGTAGCTAACGCTAAGAAGCGTCTTGAGGAAGAGCAAGCTATCAACAAGACTAAGGCTGAGGCACTTGCTAAGAAGAGAGCTGAGGCTGCTGCCGCTCTTGAGGCTGCTGCTAAGGAAGCTGCCGCTGAGGCTGAGGCTGCAATCGCTGAGGCTGAGGCTCCTGCTGCTGAGAACGCTGCAGAGTAATAAGCACTCTCCGAGTAAAGACAAAGGCATTCGAGCAATCGAGTGCCTTTTTTTTATGTATCTACCAACCCTCCCGTATCTCCTTTAAATACAGCAATATTTTCTTTGTAAAAAATCATAAAAAAACGTTGTTAAAATCGAAAAGATTCATTAAAATTGCATTAAGAGAAGATGAGGAATATTCATCTCTCTTAGTCGAGGACTCTATTATTAACTTTAAATGAAGGCTATGCCTCCCAAATCCAAGGATGGGAGATCTGAATGCCACAGACTCAAAGTATCGGACGCTATTTCGCGATTCCTTTGCGTCTGGTACCACAAAGACACAAGCACTCTTACGACGAATTGGTCGTGAGTGAGAAGCCTACGATTATTGAACAACTTAAAGGGGACGAGGCAACTCTCCCCTTTTTTAAGTTCATACGAGGGAACACAAACACATTCTTGAAAAAAAGGCACAATTTGGGAAAGAAAACCACTCATTGATTGATTGTTTTTGTCATTCAATAATCGAACATTTACTTTTGTAATGGTAGAACCATTATACATAATAAAGAATATATAGTATCATGAAAAAGAACAACATTTTATTAATCGGAGCTTTGTTGGCCAGTGAGGCATTCGCCTCCGTGCACATTAATGAAATAATGGTACGCAACACCTCTTTCAAAGTGAACGAAAACTATAACTTCGAGGGCTGGGTTGAACTTTACAACTCTGGAGCCGAGGCAGTAGATCTTAGGGAGTGCTTCTTCTCTAATTCAGAATCCAACATATACATGTGGCAAAACCAATCGAACGATTGCAGAATCCAACCGAAGGGCTACATGATATTCTATTTTGATGAGTTGAACAAAAACAACCACGCAAGCTTCAAATTGGACAGTGACGGTGGTACCCTAATATTAACAGATGGTTCGGGTAAAATCTTGGACAAAGTGACCTATCCTAAACCATTCAGAAACGCATCCTATGGTAGGACAGAGGATGGAGGCAGTAAATTGGCCTACTTCACCACCCCAACCATGAATGCGACCAATAACGGTACAACTACCGCAATGATGCAAACCGCCGCACCTGAATTCAGCGTAGCGGGCGGATTCTATTCAGGTTCACAATCAGTGCGTATATATGCGGATGATAGCGAAGCGAAAATCTATTATACCACAGATGGTAAAGAACCTACCACACAATCCCAACAATATAACAACCAACCGATCCAAATCAACCAAACCACTCCTTTGCGCGCCATTGCGGTGGTAGATGGAGAGGTTTCCAGTGAAGTGACCACAGCCACCTATTTCATTGGTGTCAACAATATTCCGATGAATGTGAAGGTGGTCTCCCTTGTGACGGACAGAGATTTGGTTTATGGTGATGAACTAGGAGCTTTGGTCGTAGGACGAAACGGTTCCCAAGTACCTTCCACCTGCGGATCCATGGACAGAACCGCCAACTACATGAACGATTGGGATAGACCTTGTAACTTCGAGTTGTTCGATGAGAAGAAACAATCACAAGTGAACCAAGAGGTGAACATCGGCGCATTCGGCGCATGTTCAAGAACCAAGTCCATCAAGTCCATCCGTGTGAAAGCGAACAAGGCACACGGAAAAAATAAGATCGACTATACCCTATTCACTGAAAAGCCAGCTTTGAAATGGAAGAGTTTGGTGCTACGTAACTCCGGCAATGACTTTGGTAGAATGCTATTCAGAGATGGATACATCCAAACCGTCGCCGCATCAGGCATGGATCTAGACCACCAAGCTTACGAACCAGTGGTTGTCTTCATGAATGGTGAATATTATGCGATGTTAGGTATGCGTGAGCGTACCAACAAGGATTTCGTCTACTCCAACTACGGCTTGAAAGAAGAGGATATCTGCATTCAAGTCATCTCAAAATCTGCGCCTAGCGAATGCGAAAATTACAATGAGGTAAAGAATTTGAACGCCTCCACATCATTCTCGAAAATCGACGAAACCATCGATGTGGATGAGTTCTTGAACTATTTGATGACCGAGATCTACATCTTCAATAAAGACTGGGCCGACAACAACAACAAGGCTTGGAAACGTAACGAAAACGGAAAATGGAGATGGATTCTCTACGATACGGAATATTCCACCTCTCTCTACGAGGAGAATATGACAGGAAATGGATTCTCAAATCTTTCCAAAGTCAACTACCTATCAGAGATCATCAAAAACACTGAAATGAAAAAACGATTGATGACTAAGTTTGTAGTTCATGCGGGAACCACTTTCGGAGCGGAGAACACTGCCCACATTTTGGACAGCATGATGGCCATCATCGACAAGGATGCGGATTATTTCAGGAACTTCTTGGCGCAAAAGGGTATCAAGGAATCCTCTTTAACATGGAAAGACGAAGCCATGAAGGTGCGTAACTTTATCGTTGCGCGTCAAAACATTGTCATGGGCCATCTCTCCAGCAACCTACAATTGGGATCAGCCGTTCCATTGCGCATCTATGCGAACATCCCAGGCGCCACTTACACATTGAATGAGTTGGAAAGAATCAACAAGAGTGATTTCAGAAGCCAATATTTCACTGGCTCATCCATCGATGTAAAGGCGAACGCCCCTACCGGATATAAATTCAAGAGTTGGGAGGTTTGCAAAGAAAATTACTTAGTAAATACCAACGACACGTGGAAATACCTATACCTCAATGATGGCGTAACAGTCCCTTCCGATTGGAAAGAGAGCTCTTTCGATGACGAAAGTTGGCAATCAGGCCAAGCACCTCTTGGTTCCGGTGTTTCATATTACGTAAAGACTAGTGTTTCAGGCAATAACAACAACGGAGGTAATGGCAATTGGACCTTCCCTGCTCCTGGAGACAACAATCCTGGCGCCGGCGGTATCGGTGGTGGTGACTGGGGCGGCTTCGGCGGCGGTGACTGGGGCGGCATCGGTGGCGGCGACTGGGGCGGTATCGGTGGCGGTGACTGGACTTTTCCAGGAATGACGACCGCAGCAGCCAAGACAACCCTTCTTAGAAAAGTGTTCACCGTCAACTCATTGAATTCGATGAACAACGAAATTCAATGTTTAGCTCATATCAACGATGGTGCAGTGATTTACGTAAACGGAAGAGAGGTTTATCGCTTCAATTTGGATAACAACATCCAAGACACCACCAAGGCCAATCTCTCCATGGATTCATACGCTACGGTAAATTTCAACATTCAACGCAGCTACCTCCAAGAGGGAACCAATGTCATCGCAGTTGAACTTCACTGCGCAAAAGGAAGCGGTTCATTGGCATTCGACCTATCAATGTTGGACGAGAACACAGGTGTCACCACCACATCCAAATCATCCAGCAGCAACTATTCCGCTAACGTGAACGAAGCGCTCGTATTGAAGGCCATCTTCGAAAAGGACGAGAACTCAACCCCTTACGACAAGTTGTATATCAACGAGATTTGCGCCGCCAACAAGCAATATGTGGACGAGTTCAGACAAGATGAGGATTGGATTGAGATCTATAACGACGGTGAATCACCTGTCGATTTGGGTGGACTTTATCTATCCGACAAGAGAAAGACTTTGGACCGTTTCCAAATACCAACAGGGAATCCAAGCAAGACCACCGTTCCTGCCAAGGGATACCTCGTATTCTGGGCCGATGCGGACTCTTCGGCACAAGGACCTCTCCATACAAATTTCGAATTATCCAAGGACAAGAGCCAAACCGTCTCATTGTCCAGAAAGGTGAACGGAAACATCGTAGTAATCGACTCTGTACGCTATCAACCACACACCGATGGCGAGTCTTACAGTAGATTCTCATACACGGGCGATGGTGCGTGGAGCGTCACTTCAAGACCTACCCACTCCAAGAAGAACGCTTACTTCCCTGTCTTGAAGTCAAGCACATCAGATGTGCCATTGACAGAGGCTTCAGCATCCTCTTCCATTCCTCAAGTTTATCCTAATCCAGCCTCCGATTACCTTTGGTTCTCATTCCCTGACGAGGAGAGCGCTACCGTAACTATTTCTGACATCACAGGACGTATCATCCTAAACAAGACAGTTAAGAATGGAGACTGCATCAACGTCAATGATTTCGAACGTAATATTTATATGGTTATCATCAGTGTCGGTGGAGAACGATACACGACGAAAATCGTGAAGTTGTAATCTATCCCGACGAACAAAGAGAATCGCCCTAGGTCCAATAGGATCTAGGGCGATTCTTATCTATTAGGGTCTATCTTACATGATGATCAAATTGAATAATCCCAATAGGCCACCCAAAAGAGCACCAAGCCAAACAATCGCTTTTAATTCTTTGTCCATCACCTCATTGGTGATCTTCTCCACTTCTGCGATATCCATCTCATTGATACGATCCTCTACCATTTTTCGCACATCAATGCTTTCCAATAGTTGCGGAAGACGTTCCGTAATAATAGATTGGTAACTATTTAAAATAAAATTCCTCCCCTTCTCTATCCACTGGCTTTTATCTGCCAACAATTTCGAAACTGGTTGATCCAACAGGGCATTCATCTCACCTTCCCCCATATTATGCACCACTTCTGTCGCATTATCCTTCAGAAAGGAATCGATATGTTTGGTTAAACTACGTTCTATACGGCCCGATAATTTACCAATGATCTTATCGGTCCGAATGAGCCCCAACGCCCCTTTGGATGTTTGTTCCTCCATATATTCCACGATCTTCGCAGCAATCTCCGAACCAATTTGGGAGGAGATAAGACGATCCCCTACCATAACGGAGAATCGCTCCATCATATGTTGTGACGTTTGGTCCACTTCAGGGAAATATAGGGACAAATAGCTTCGTAACGAGTCATCATTGCTTTTCAAACCATCCACATAGCTATCCATAGCAGAGGTGATTTTAGAAATCATCGCCTCCGACAACAAATTCTTCGACAGAATCTCCTGATTCATCAAATGTTTACTGACCATCTCCCCGATAGAGGCAGCCAATCGACCCTTCTCCTTGGGTATGATACCGGGCGTAAAAGGCATTTGTTTCCCGAAAATATATTTAGGTCGATAGGGACGGAACAACATCTTGAGCGCCAAAGCATTGGTTCCATAACCAATAACAGCTCCTAAAAAGGGCGGAATCAAATAGTTATACCACATCATACGATCAAATGTTAAAGAGGATTCTTTAGAACCCCCAAAAAAGTTATAATAACGGCTTAAAGATAGAAACTTCCCCTATATGCACCTAATCACATAAGGAATTTTTCTAACAAGTGTCGAAACTAGTGTG
>JAKSKY010000042.1 GCA_024401515.1 Paludibacteraceae bacterium
AACTCTTTGTTGGTCTCTTCGATTTCTTTTTTGGTATCGTGGAAAGAGAAGAGAATACCCAATTTCACACCTGCCTCGACAGGGAGGATTTTAGAGATGTAATTGCTGTTGTACAGACCTGCGTATTGGAATCCTTTGATGGCTCCATTCCCATTGGCGCTATATTCGTAAGGTAGGGCATCGTTCCCCTTGTAAGCGTTTAGGATGCCGTAGCTTCCGTAAATTCCTATGTATAGGCCCGCCTCGTGGGTGATGTTGTGTAATAAGCCTAGGTCTACGATTCCATTCAATCCGAAGCGTGCGTAGTCGATATCCTCTTTTTTGATGCTGCTAGCTTCTATTGTGCCGAAACCATAGGTTGGAAGGTCGTGCATCTCTACCTTGGTTTGCTCAAAGTATCCTGTGGTGGTTATTTTTCCCTCCTTGACGTTGTATTTGCCTGAGATGGGAAGATAGGGGGATACTCCTAATGCGGCATGGAAGTTCCATGGCTTATTGATTCCTGATGCGATGATCATTTGGATGGGGATTTCGACTGTCCATAAGCTCTCTTTCTCTTTCCAGCCTTGATAGGTGGTGGTGAATCTGCACATTTGTCCGTTCCCCATGTGGGTACGATAGGTTTGTTCGCTGAAGTCAGCGGTTGTGCTACCATTGTGCATACTTAATTTTCCACCGATGCTCAAACCTATGTGTTTGGAAAGCAATTGGTATTTCATTTCAAACAAACCGCCAAACCCGATGCCCCATTGGCCGTTCTGAGGGTCCGTGATCATCGTGTGCAAACCACCTCCGATGTTGATGGCGAAGTGGTGAGGATGCATGTATATGATAGGTTCCTTGTAGATGAGCAAAATATCATCTTTGTCCCCTTTGATAGAATCGTTCACCTCTTCCGCTTGGGTCGTTGCCATTATGCTGTCGATGACGGCGATCTCTTCTTGAGCCTGGGTGGATAGCACCGACGTGAGAATGATGCTTGCGATGATGAAAATCTTTCTTTTCATATATATCAATTTTCCTCGTTCCTAAATTTATTTCTTAATCACTTTGGTGGACAACTCATCTACCTTTATGATGTATTGACCAGCAACCAATTGAAGTGTTGGTAAACTCAATTCATCACCTTCAAATGTGGAGTCATATAGGATAACACCATAATCGTTGTAGATGGTGATCTTGTGATTGTTTGTCGTGAAGTTGTGCAATTGGATGTTTGCCACCTCTCTGATTGGATTAGGCGTGATAACCACATCCGGTGTCATGTTGAGCGCATTGTACCAATTGTTGCGGGAACATGTTCTGATTTCCTTCTCGGTACCCGCGTTGATGACTGCATAGTAGCTTCCTGATAATCCGCCCTCCTCTTGGTAGTATGGAAGGTTAGCGCCTTCGATTGCCTCTCCGTTGTGGAACCATTGGATGTTTTCGAAATTCTTGGTTCCGTCGTTCACAAGGCTGATGACATCCCTAAAGATGGCGACCGTGAACTCTTGGCTCAAATTAACGGTGAAGTTTAGGGTGATGGCAGGGGATGGTATGGTGTCTTCGTTGACGAAGATGACCTCCGCAGCGTATTCTCCATTCTCGCAGTGAGCAGGAACCTCAATCATGAATTGCTCATTGGCCGGCGCCTCGTTCCAATCTAGGTCGACAAATCCTTGCTTCTTCGCCTCCTCGGAGAAGGTGACCTTGTACCATTTCGGTTTTCCGCTATTGCTGTTGGTGGTATAGCCGATGACATTCTCCTCACCGTTGCAATATCCCTCCACATTCACGTCGAAGAGTTTACCCTCCTCGTTAGGAATTAGTGCGACCAACTTATCCAATTGTTTGTGGATGGTCTCGGTACAGTTCTCGTGCTTGCAGGAGATGGTGAATTCTCCATAAGCGCTGTCAGTTGGTTGTGTGGTTATTGTACCATTGTCCCAAAGATGTCCCAAAGCGGCGATGCTGACTTGGTCAATGAAAGATTCACAACGTATACAATGTTTGGACGCTAGACCTTCCTCGGTACATGTGGCTGGAACGTCAGTCGTAAAGGTATCTGCGTATTGATGTCCCAAGGAGTCGAAAGGTGTCTTAATCTCCAAATTACATCTTTCGCAGAATTTAGCTGAAAGACCGGCCTCTTCACAAGTGGCTTCCTGTACAATGGTTGAGTCATTGGTGAATTGGTGACCCAAGGCAGGGATCATGGTGATGTTGCTCTCTGCTTGACAACGTTTGCAAGACCTGGCTTTCATACCCACCTTTTCGCAAGTTGGTTGGGCAAAGATCATCATGGTGTCGAATTCGTGGCCAAGGGCTTTTATCTTTTGAGTGGTTTGGATGCCACATAAACTACATGTGTATGTTTTTTCACCTGCGCCTGTGCAAGTAGGAACTTTTGTGGTATCTCCCTCGTCGTAACTGTGTTCGAACGCAGGAATGATGGTGATCTCCTCCTGAACATCGCAACGGTGGCAATGTTTGGACTTGCTGCCCTCCACGCCGCAAGTTGCTGGAACGTCTACAGTGAAGGTATCTATGTCATGACCCAATGCGTTTTGGATCGATGTTTGGGTGATCATACAAACTTTGCAAGTTTGGGTAAGCACGCCATTGTCTGTACAAGTGGCCTTTTTGGTCTCGATGATTTCGTTCCATGTGTGACCCAATGTGTCGACGATAACATTTTTCTTCTGCAATAGTATCTTGCAAGTGGAGCAATAAACTACGCTGTCGTAAGAACCCTTAACGGTACATTTCGCCTCTACTACATTTTCCCTTACTGCGGCTGCAGGTATATGGTCGGTAATAGGAAGAGTGCTTTCGAATCCACGGAAATCGCATCTGGTGCAATGTTTGGATTGTAATCCTTCTGATGCGCAAGTAGCGGGGATGTCGATGGTGAATGTGTCCGCGAAAGCATGGCCGAGCGGTTCGATGTCCCTGATGTCAACGCTACCGCATGATGTACAGATATGGGTGATTTTACCACCTTCCGTACAAGTGGCCGCTACATTTACTGTTCCCTCGTCCCATGCGTGACCTTTGGCTGGATCACCAGCTTTTAGGGTCTCCTCTAGGAAGGTGCCGCACAATTGGCAAGCGATCACCTCCTTGTAGCTGCCATCCGTAGTGCAAGTGGCTGGATGGATGTCCGCCTTCTCAAGCACACCAGGTACGTGGGCGATCATCGGTAGGTAGGTGATCTCCTTCCTTTCATCGCATCTGCTGCAATGTTTAGACATTTCGCCCTCTTTTAGACAGGTGGTCTCCACGTCCAAAGCGAGTGTGTCGGCGAAATCATGACCCAGAGAATCCAAATCAATCTCCTTAGTTAATGCGCATCGTTGGCAGGTTTGGGTAAGGATACCCATCTCCAAACATGTAGGTGCGGTAGTCGTATCTCCCTTGTTCCAATCGTGGCCTAGCGCATCGATCTTTCTTGATTCACTCTTGGCGTCACATCTTGCGCAATGCTTAGATTCAATTCCAAGTTCTGTACAAGAAGGCTCTTTGTCGACGGTGAAAGTCTCCGCATAGTTGTGACCGAGCGCCTCCGTTGTTTCTGTCTTCACATCACCGCATCGGATGCAGGTGCTGTAAAGTAAACCTTCTGTTTCGCAGGTTGGTTTGGTGATGTATTCTTTGGATCTTTCGTAGGCATGACCAAGTGATTCGATGGTTTTTACGGTTGTCTCCATCGCCTTGTTGCATCGTGCGCAGTAGGTGACCTCGTCATAGTGGCCCCCTTCTGTGCAAGTAGCCTCTACTGTGTTCTCTCTCTTTCTTTCGCCCTCTTGGTGACCCAATGCGGCTATGAAAGTAGTTTGGATTTTATTTGTGCATCGTGAGCAGTGTTTTGATTTTGTGCCCATCTTCTCACAAGTTGCCTCTACGTCGATGGTGTATTCTTCATCATAATCGTGGCCTAACATATCCACGTCATACTCTTCGGTTGTACCGCAGGCCTCGCAAGTGTGGCTCATCTTTCCGCCCTTGGTGCAGGTTGGTGCTACCATAACCACTTCGCTCTCCCATAGATGTTGTCCCATTGGAATTACCTTATCATCAACCTTTGCGGTACAGTTCTTGTGAATACAGTGTCTGGATTGTGAACCATCCGCTTTGCAGCTGGCTTTTTGGTCTACTGTGAAGGTGTCGGCGAACTCATGACCAAGTGCTTCGATAGGATGGATCTCTGTGAAATCACATCTTGTGCAGGCGAATAGTTCTTTACCCTGCTTGGTGCAAGTAGGCTCTGTTTGGATCTCACTGCTGACTAAGTTGTGGCCTAGCGCTTCAATTGATTCAATGTCATTCTTTGACTCGCAACCCTCATGGATACAGTGGTGGGATTGGCTACCTTCTGTTGTGCATGTTGCCTCGAGGTCAATAGTGGATTCTTTGTCGAATTCATGACCGATAGCAGCGATTGATTCCTGTTTTTTTGCGGAACAAACGCTACATGTATATTCATTTTCACCATCCAAGGTGCAGGTTGGCGCTAGGGTGGTGGTTGCCTCGCCCCATTGGTGTCCTGCCGCTTCAATGACGGTGATGTTTTGTCTCTCCTCGCAACCGATTCGTTGGCAATGTTGTGATTGGGAACCGTTTGTGGTACAGGTTGCCGCTAGATCGATGGTAAACTCCTCAGCGAAGTCATGTCCCAATTTTTCAACTGTTTCATCTTTTGTTTCGTCGCATTGTGTGCAGGTGAAATGAATTGAACCATCCGTTGTGCAAGTTGCCGCGGTTTCTACTGTTCCTTCATCCCAAAGATGTCCCGTCGCTTCGATGGCGGTGATATCTTTTCTCTCTGAACAATTGGCGCAGTGGATGGATTTCTCACCCGCCACAACGCAGGTTGCGGGTTGGTCGATGGTGAAATCCATATTGTAAGAGTGGCCGGTGGCAGGGGATGCTTTTTGTTGTTTCGAGCCACAGACGGTGCATACTCGCTCTATCAAGCCATCTTCTGTGCAAGTTTTCTCCTTGATGATGGTAGTGGCGCCATCGTATTGGTGGTCACCCGTAGGTTCGATTTCTGTTTGCTCTCCGTATGCGTCACAACCAGCGACGGTACATTTCTTGGCCATTAATCCTTCGGTTCCGCAAGTGGCTTCTGTCAGGATCGTGAATGTCTCGCTGAGTTGATGGTCTTCAATGAGAAGCTGACTGTTTTCGGTGGTGATGTTATAGTTTGGATTGGATGAGGCGTTGGCGATGAGCTTGATGTCATAGCTTCCAACCGTTTCTCCCTCTGTGCGGGTAATGGAAATCTCTGTCAATGGATAACCATCCACGATTTCACCCTCTAAGGTGTAATCCAATGTCGGATCATCAAAGCCGATGTGTTTGCTTTTTGCGTTCGCTTTGATGGAGATATCCTTGCGAAGTATGTCGATGGTCGCATTGCCCGTTAATTCATTGTAGCCCTCTTTGCTGACTTTGAAGTAAACGGTATAGTTGCCAGCGTCGGTATAGGTCGGTGATGATGGGAGGGTGCAATCCGCTTCGCTTTCTCCATAGAGAATGACTGCATCGGCCGCATCTCCAGAGAGGCTTACTTCTATGTTGTGGGAGGCTCCGTCGAATGTTCCTGAGAATCCAACGGCGGATACGCCTGTCATATCGAGTAGGGGATCTTCCTCACCGCCCTCTCCGGGAGTCTCTGTAGGATCGATAGGATCCAATTCGTTTTCCGAAAATGCCAACGGTGTGAATAGACATGATCCAGCGAAAATTAAAGCTGAAATGCTTAATAATCTCTTCATATAAATTCTTTTATTTCTCATTCAGTTTAAGAAGAATAGATGCATTGCGTTGTAAACTAAGACCAAGAATTCGTTTCTTTTCATTATGCCCATTAATCGTGATAGCCACTGGCTATCTTCCCATAAATTTCCTTCCGATTCGTAGTACAACTATTATCCAATCGTCTGCAAAATTACTCATTATTTCTTATACTTATGAGGTTTATATGCGTGAATGTGATTATGAATGTGAATTTTCTTAAAAAATATTATGCGTTGTAGCATTTGTAGGCTAGAATGTATTGTGTAAAAAAGAATCGGGGGGATAGAATGGCTCTATCCCCCCGATTTATATTCATAAATCCGAAGATTACAATGGAATATTTCCGTGTTTCTTCGCTGGATTTTGACGAATCTTGGTGTGGGTCATATCCAATGCTTGGATCAACTTCTCTCTTGTTTGTGATGGAAGGATGATCTCATCCACATAACCCAATTCAGCAGCTCTGTATGGGTTAGAGAATTTCTCAGCATATTCGTTCTTAACCTTAGCCTTCTCTTCGTCGCTAACCTTTCTGTAAAGGATGTTGACTGCACCATCGGCACCCATAACGGCGATCTCCGCATTAGGGTAAGCGAAGTTGATATCAGCGCCTGTGTGCTTACTTGACATAACGATGTACGCACCTCCGTAAGCCTTACGGGTGATCACTGTGATCTTAGGAACAGTTGCCTCTACGTAAGCGTAAACGATTTTCGCACCGTGACGGATGATACCGTTGTGCTCTTGTGTACAACCTGGCAAGAATCCTGGAACGTCTACGAATGATACGATAGGAATACTGAAACAGTCGCAGAAACGGATGAATCTAGCAGCCTTGTCGGATGCGTCGATGTCCAATACACCAGCTTGGAACTCTGGTTGGTTGGCAACGATACCTACTACCTTTCCCTCGATTCTTGCGAAACCGATTAGGATGTTAGGTGCGAATTGCTCTTGAATCTCGAAGAAGTAGTTGTTGTCGACAACACTCTCGATCAACTCCTTCATATTGTATGGCTTGCTAGGATCCTCTGGAATGAAGTCGTCCAAATTGATGGACTCTGGCTCGCTGCCTGATGCTGCCATTGGAACGTCATCCACATTATTGGATGGCAAGAAAGACAACAATTCACGAACCATGATCAATGTGTGCTCCTCGTCTTCGCCCATGAAGTGAGCGACACCACTGGTGCCGTTGTGGACAGCCGCACCACCCAATTGCTCCTTGTCTACATCTTCGTGGGTCACTGTCTTCACAACATCTGGACCTGTCACGAACATATGGCTCTTCTCCTTCACCATGAAGATGAAGTCTGTCAAGGCAGGGGAGTAGCATGCACCACCTGCGCAAGGGCCTAGGATGACTGAGATTTGAGGAACAACACCAGAAGCGATGGTGTTCTGGTAGAAAATGTCTCCATATCCAGCCAAGCTAGAGATACCCTCTTGGATACGTGCGCCACCTGAATCGTTCAATGCGATGATAGGAGCTCCCATCTTAAGGGCAAGCTTTTGCAACTTTACGATTTTGTTCGCATTGGTTCTACTAAGAGATCCTCCGAATGCGGTAAAGTCATATGCATATACGTAAACCAATCTTCCGTCGATCTTACCGTAACCACCTACGATACCATCGCCTGGGATTTGTTGGTTCTCCAATCCGAAGTTGTGACACTGATGGATGACAAACTTGTCTATCTCCACGAAAGTTCCCTTGTCAAGCAAGGTTGCGATACGCTCTCTGGCGGTCATTTTACCGGCTTGGTGCTGTTTTTCAATACGGGCTGCGTTTCCAGCCTCAGCCAAGCGGTTCAATTCTAAGAATTTTTCGTTAGAAGCTGCCATTCTGTTCTTTAATTATTATTGTTTTCTTCTTCAGACTCAGGTGCCTCCTCAAGCTCAATCAAAGATTGGTTACCTGCGATGTTTTCACCCTCGTTCACTAATATTTTCTTAACGATGCAGTCGTCCTTCACCTTGTACTCGCTTTGCATCTTCATGGCTTCGATTACGATGACAGGAGAACCTGCTTTTACCAAATCACCCTCTTTTACCAAGATACGGATTACCTTACCTGGCATAGGAGAGAAGATCTTGTCTTGCTTTTCGTTGGATTTTGCCTTCTTGCCACCATATTGATATGGGCTGATGATTTCCACGGGGAAAGTGTTGAAGGCTACACTGACAGTGTAATTTTGGTTGTTGTTGCTAGGCTTCAACTCGGCGTTGTAGGAGTGGCCATCCTCAGTGATGATGGAACATAATCCATTCTCCGCCATTACAATGTCTAGGTTGTATGTTTTATCGTCCACCATGATCTCCACTTTGTTGTCCTCTTTCTTGACAAGGGAAATCTCTTTGGTGTTGTTTCCGACTTTAACTTTCATACGTTTATATATTACTTATTATTATTCTCTAGTGGTTCGCATGAGATTACCATCTCATGTTGTTGCGCTTACCGAACTCTTTCCAACGGCTGATTGGTCTATTGTCGTTTGCGGCGCCATTGTTAGGACGCTCCTCGTTCAATAGATAGTCGAAGTATGCCGCGATAGCCGCGATATCCTCTGCCGCATGGGTCTCTTCGAAATCCTCTTTCAAAGTGATCTTCGCCAAAACATCTTTGTTTTCCTCCAAGAATGCGGTGGTGTAGTGACCCTTCACGAAATCAGGCACCTCCAAAATCTTACGCAAGTAGGATAGGTTGGTCTTGGTACCTGTGATCTTGTACTCGTAAAGCACACGGCGCATACGCTCGATGGCGTAAGTTCTGTTGGCTGCCCATACGACCAATTTACTCAACATGGAGTCGTAATAGATAGGAATCTCATATCCTTCGTAGCAGAAGCTATCCACACGTACACCGATACCGGAAGGCTCGGTCATCAATTTGATGATACCTGGAGTAGGGGTGAAGTTGTTCTCCGCATCCTCTGCGCAGATACGGCACTCGATGGCGTGGCCTCTTTGTGATAGATCCTCTTGCTTGAAACGAAGAGGTTCTCCAGCCGCCACTTTGATTTGCTCCTTAACCAAGTCGATACCCAAAACCTCTTCGGTGATAGGGTGCTCCACTTGCAAACGGGTGTTCATCTCAAGGAAATAGTAGTTCTGGTCTTTGTCCACCATAAACTCGATGGTTCCTGCGCCTTCGTATTTTACAGCGGCTGCCGCTTTGACGGCAATTTCACCCATTGCCTTTCTTGTCTTATCTGAAATGAATGGTGATGGAGTCTCCTCAATTACTTTTTGGTGCTTACGTTGGATAGAGCACTCACGCTCGAACAAGTGAACCACGTTACCGTGCTTGTCGGCCAACACTTGGAACTCGATATGGTGAGGACGCTCGATGAGTTTCTCCATATAAATGGTTCCATTGGCGAAAGAGGAGATAGCCTCTGAGATGGCGCTGTCGTAAGCGTTCTTTAATTCGCTCATCTCGCGGATGATACGGATACCTTTACCACCACCACCGGCGGAAGCCTTTATCATGACTGGAAGACCGATTTGTTTTGCGGTCTCTTCAGCCTCTTCGTAGCTTTTTAGTGGTTGCTCGGTTCCAGGAACGACAGGCACGCCTGCCGCTATCATCAACTTACGGGCGGTAATCTTATCACCCATATCGCAGATGGCTTTGTATGGAGCACCTATGAAAATGATGCCCTCTTTTTCACATCGTTTTGCAAAATCAGCATTCTCTGATAGAAAACCATAACCAGGGTGAATTGCATCCGCCTTGGTGCGTTTTGCTGCTTCGATAATCTTGTCCACGTTCAAGTAACTCTCCGCGGATGGTGCAGGTCCGATGCAGACGGCCTCGTCCGCAAAGAAGACATGTCTTGACGTTCTGTCGGCTTCAGAGTAAACTGCCACTGTTTTGATGGACATCTCCTTGCAGGAGCGCATGACCCTCATGGCGATCTCACCTCTGTTTGCCACTAGAATTTTTGTTATCATAACTTCACAAACATTTTGGACGATACCGTCGCATAAATCTAAAATACGGTATATGTCCTTATTGAAATTGGTTGATTAAATAAAGCTCTTAATAATATAATAAGGTATTCACCGCTGTGACTCCCTGTAGTCTGGTCACTTTAAACCAAACTCTGCGCAAAGGTATGTAATTTTTTCTTATAAACTTCATAAAATAGGGCAATCTATTGTACAAAATGGTGGTTTTTATGTTAAATATTTCCGATTCATGTATCGATAACATTGTTTTTCGTTCGTGTTGAAAAAAAAAGCATTTTTGCGTCACAACATGGATTGAATTTTTATACATTCGCGGTGCTTTGGGAAAATGGAAGTGTTTCTCCCAATGGTTTTGGATAGTTTAATTTAATTTATAAAAAATTTTATGAGTGATTTGAGACTTGGCTCAGCCAGTATTGATTCAAAGAAATTAATTGGTATTTTGGCCTCCGTCATTTTGCCATTGATCGTTTGGTGTATGCCAACTGACGCATTTGGTGTTGAGGGATTGACGGTTGTTGAGCAACGAGTGATTGCTATCTTTGTGATGGCTGCGGTGATGTGGATCATGGAGCCAATTCCTATTTGGGGTACCTCCGTTGTGATTATGGTTTTGATGCTATTGACCACATCTGATAGCATGTTGAGTTTCTTCCATGATCCAATGAGTGAAGAGACCGCAAAGTCCTTAGGAAAAACTGCCACTATGATTGGTGGTGATGTTACACCTATTCTTACATCTAAATCAATTATGGCTGCATTCGCGGATCCTACTGTGATGCTTTTCATGGGTGGTTTCGTATTGGCGATCGCTGCGACTAAGTATAAATTGGATGCTACTTTGGCGAGTGCTATTTTGAAGCCATTCGGAACTAAGCCAAAGTTCGTTATGCTAGGTTTCATTGTTGTAACCGCTCTTCTTTCCATGTTTATGAGTAACACTGCGACTGCTGCGATGATGATCGCTATCTTGACTCCGGTATTGGCAACCATGCCAGAATCTGATAAGGGTCGTGTCGGTTTGGCGTTGTCTATCCCAGTTGCCGCTAATATTGGTGGTATCGGTTCTCCAATCGGAACCCCTCCGAATGTTGTGGCTGTAGGATGGTTGGAGAAGGCTGGTGTCAATATCAGTTTCGGATCATGGATGATGCTTATGGTGCCAGTTGCCATGTTGATCTTGTTTATCGCATGGGTTTTCTTGTGCAAAGCGTTCCCTACTCAAAAGGATGAGATTAAGGTGAAGTTGGAGGGCGAGGTTGATAAGAGCCCTAAGGCAATAATCGTATATGTGACATTCGCTGTGACAATCTTCTTGTGGGTCTTCGGAAAGGATTTGTTCGGCGTGAATGCTAATGTGGTGGCTTTGATTCCATTCGCGGTGTTCTGTATCACAGGTGTGTTTGAAAAGAAGGATCTTGGCAAGATTGACTGGGATGTGCTTTGGCTTGTAGCTGGAGGATTCGCCCTTGGCGTTGGTTTGGAAGGCAAGTTAGGTCCTGATGGCTTGACCATGTCAAAACATATTGTAGGTTCCATTCCGTTTGACACGTGGCCAACTCTTACATTGATCATCGGATCTGGTGTGTTATGCTTGGTTATGTCAACCTTTATGTCTAACTCCGCGACTGCCGCGTTGTTGATTCCTATCTTCATCGCTTTGGCGCAAGGTACAGGTATGGCAGATAAGTTGGAGCCTTATGGAGGTATCGTTACTTTGATCGTTGGTTTGGCGTTGTCCGCATCATTTGCTATGTCATTGCCTATTTCAACCCCTCCAAACGCAATCGCTTACTCAAAGGGATTCATCAAACAAAAGGAGATGGTTCTTGTGGGTATATTCGTCGGAATCGTCAGCTTGGTTATTGGCTATGTAGTCCTTTTCAACCTAAGCGGTTTGTTGAACTAATGTATTTTTGTCAAAAATAATAACGAGCTGCGAGTCTGGGGTCCCTAGGCTCGTAGTTCTTTTTTTTAATAACAAATAAATGAAACGTATTTTATTATTGGCAGCGACACTTTTGTCGTTGAATGTAGTAGCCCAAGATACTATTGTGGCGAAGGTGGTTTCTGAGGAGTTGGTGAATGATAAGCCAAAGAATGGTGGTAAGCCAAACTTGAAGCCTTATGGATTTGTTCGTAACTATTTCTACTACGATTCTCGTCAGAATTATAGTAGCAACATGGATCTCTTTACGCAGATTCCGAAGGATGAAGCTTATGATAAGAGCAATCCTGATTATGACAAGAATGGTGAGTCTCAAATGAACTTCTTGGCCATCACCACCCGTTTGGGTTTGAATGTTTCTGGTGTTCGTGCCTTGAATGCAGACCTAGGCGCCAAGATTGAAATGGACTTCTGCGGTTTTTCAGGTAATAATTTCATGATCCGTTTGCGTCAAGCCTATTTCGACATGAAATGGAGAGAGGGTAAACACAAACTCTTGATGGGTCAGACCTGGCATCCGCTTTCAGGTGATCTTCCTGATGTGCTCGCTTTGGCTTCTGGATCTCCATTCCACCCATTCAGCCGTACTCCACAATTGCGTTATGATTTCAAGACCGCAGGTTTGGATTTCTGTGTCGCCGCTTTGTGGCAATTCCAATACAAGTCTCAAGGCCCTACTGGCTATGATCCTAAGTTCAACAAGATTCCTGAGTGCTATTTAGGCATTGACTACTCTAATAATGGTTTCAAGATTGGAACAGGTTTGGATATCATTTCCATCGTGCCGCGTACCAGCGCTACTATCAAGGAGAGTGTTGAAACGGTGAGTGAGGAGGGTGTTACTGAGACTGTGACCAAAGATAAGTTGGTGGAGGTGGATGAACGATTGACCTCTTGCTCTCCAGTGCTTTACCTTTCTTACACCAAAAATAAGTTCTCTTTGAAGGCGAAGGGTATCTTGGCAGAGAATACGCCTCATTTGAGCATGTTCAATGGCTATGGTGTGTCCCAAGCAAATGAGGATGGTTCATACGAATATACTCCAATCCGTTCCCTTACAGGTTATGTGAACTTGTGCTATGGTTCTAAATTCAAGGGCAATTTGTTTGCCGGCTTCTCTAAGAATTTAGGTTCTAAGGATGAATTGTTGAGTGTGAACGATTTGGTTTACACCCGTCAATCGGTGAAGAATATCGATTTCATGTGGCGATTCGCTCCTGCGGTTTCTTATACTGCGGCTGGATTTACAGTCGGTTTGGAGTATGAATTCACCAATGTCAGATATGGTGACGAGGTGAATGAATGGGCAGATGTTTCCGAGACCAGAAATGTGGCTAATAATCGCCTCTGTTTGATGCTTAAGTACGCTTGGTAACAAACTGAAATTTGTCAATTATGGGGACGGCTTACGTTGAGTGGGCCGTCCCCTTTGTTTTGTGTGTAAGTTGCTCTGTTTGTGATACTTCTTGAATAGTGAAGTTTTCGTTTTGGAAAACTTTTGTGTTGAATGAAAAATGGCGAAAATGGTTAAGTGTTTAAATGTCAGTGTTTTAAAAATTGATATTTTTCAATTATGGGAAAACTTTGGAAAACGGAAACCTTTCGATGTTGTCAAATAACGAAAACTTAGTGGTTATCGGAGTTGTAGAGTTGTTAATAACTTTTTATCCCTTCAGACGATTGTTTTTTTTAATTATTATCTAATTTTGTGTCGGTCGAAACGGAAGGGTCGACGAAACTTTTTGGGTTTATTGTTGAATGTAAAAACGCATCGAATTACGTTTTATACTCATCATTATTTTGAACGTCTCAAGTGCAGTAGTACTACTGCTTGTTGTATCAAATTGAGCTAAAAGGTATGTTTGCCCAAAGAGTTAAATGGCGGTGTTAATGCGTATTGATGGTTGTCAGCGGGTGATGGCATTTATTCCTTCTGATGATAGATCCTGTGGTGGGTCCGCGACGTTGTCATTTTAAAGAAAACCATTATGCCTTTGTTCATGTGTATATAAAACAAATAAAAATATATAATATAAAAAATGAGCGGTAATATTTTCATCGTTAAACGTGATGGAGCGGTTGAAGCTTTTTCCATCGACAAGATTAAGAATGCCATTGCTCGGGCGTTCCTTTCAGTGGGCAGTTTCGCCACACAAGAGATTCTTACTCAAATTTTGAGTAGAGTTAGCATCCACAATGGTATGAGTGTGGAGGAGATTCAAAACCAAGTCGAGGTGGCTTTGATGTCAGAGAAGTATTTCATGGTGGCAAAGTCTTACATTTTGTATCGTCAACAACACTTGGAGGATCGTGAAGTTCGTAACAAGTTGAAGTTCTTGATTGACTATTGCAACGCTACCAATTCCGCTACAGGTAGTAAGTATGACGCCAATGCGAATGTGGAGAACAAGAACATCGCCACTTTGATCGGAGAACTTCCTAAGTCTAACTTCATCCGTTTGAACCGTCGTCTCTTGACAGACCGTTTGAAGGAGATGTATGGCAAGGAGATTTCAGATAAGTATTTGCAGCTTTTGAATTCCCACTTTATCTATAAGAACGATGAGACCAGCTTGGCCAATTACTGTGCTAGTATCACCATGTATCCTTGGTTGATCGGTGGTACTCTCTCTATTGGCGGTAACTCCAAGGCTCCAACCAATTTGAAGTCATTCTGTGGCGGATTCGTCAACATGGTCTTCATGGTATCCAGTATGTTGAGTGGTGCCTGCGCAACTCCTGAGTTCTTGATGTACATGAACTATTTCATCGGCAAGGAGTATGGTAAGGATTACTTCAAGGATCCAGATCGTGTTGTGGATATGTCCGTTCGTCAAAGATCGCTTGATAAGGTGATTACCGATTGCTTCGAGCAAATCGTATATTCTATCAACCAACCAACAGGCGCACGTAACTTCCAGGCTGTGTTCTGGAATATTTCATACTATGACAAGTATTATTTCAACAGCTTGTTCGAGAACTTCTATTTCCCTGATGGCTCACAACCTGATTGGGAGTCTCTCAGCTGGTTGCAAAAGCGTTTCATGAAGTGGTTCAACAAGGAGCGTACCAAGACTCCTTTGACCTTCCCTGTTGAGACCATGGCTCTTTTGACAGAGAATGGTGAGGTGAAGGACGAAGAGTGGGGCGATTTCACAGCTGAAATGTATGCAGAGGGCCATTCATTCTTTACCTATATCAGCGACAATGCGGACTCTTTGAGTAGCTGCTGCCGTTTGAGAAACGAAATCCAAGACAATGGATTCAGCTACACTTTGGGTGCGGGTGGTGTCTCTACTGGTTCCAAGAGTGTGTTGACCGTCAATTTGAACCGTTGTATCCAATACGCTGTGAAGAATGGTATGCCATATCTCTCTTACTTGGAGGAGGTGGTAGACCTCGTTCATAAGGTTCAATTGTCATACAATGAGAACTTGAAGAATTTCCAAAAGCATGGTTTGCTTCCTTTGTTTGATGCTGGTTACATCAATTTGGGTAGACAATATCTAACCATCGGTGTGAACGGATTGGTGGAGGCCGCTGAGTTCTTGGGTATCGAGATCAAGGATAGTCCGGATTATGTGAAGTTCGTTCAAGACGTTTTGGGCTTGGTCGAGAAGTACAATAAGAAATATAGAACCAAGGAGGTGATGTTCAACTGCGAGATGATCCCTGCGGAGAACGTGGGTGTGAAGCATGCGAAGTGGGACCGTGAGGATGGTTATGTAGTGCCTCGCGATTGCTACAATAGCTACTTCTATATCGTGGAGGATAACACTTTGAATGTTGCCGATAAGTTTAAGTTGCACGGTAAAAAATATATCGAGCACTTGACTGGTGGTTCCGCTCTTCACTTGAACTTGGAGGAGCATCTATCTAAACAACAATACAGACAATTGTTGCGTGTGGCTGCGGATGAGGGTTGTAACTACTTCACCTTCAATATCCCTAACACCATCTGTAATAAGTGTGGATGCATTGACAAGCGTTATTTGAAGGAGTGTCCATCTTGCCATAGCGAGGATGTGGATTACTTGACTCGTGTCATTGGATACATGAAGCGTGTCAGCAACTTCTCTGAGGCTCGTCAACAAGAGGCTGCTCGTCGTTTCTACGCAAAATATTAATGCGTTATGCTAAAATATGCCGACTACGACATTGTATTCCAAGAGATTCCCGATGAAGTGACGTTGGCCATCAATATCTCCAATTGTCCCAATCATTGCGTGGGCTGTCATAGTGCCTATTTGATGAAGGATGTCGGAGAGGTATTGGATGAGAAGGCTTTGGATGCTTTGTTGGCTAAGTATGGAAGAAACATCACTTGTGTGTGCTTTATGGGAGGTGATGCGGATCCAGAGGGCGTGGCATATTTGGCCGGTTATTTGAAGACGGTTAAACAAAGAAACCTTAAGGTGGGATGGTATTCCGGCAAAAATCAATTGCCGCCGGAACCATTCTCTTTAAAAGATTTCGATTATGTGAAAATCGGACGTTACATGGAGGAGTTTGGTCCTTTGAAGTCAAAAACGACGAATCAGCGTCTCTATAAAATAACCGATGGTGAATTAGAGGATATTACAGAGAGATTCTGGAAAAAATAGCTTTTTAGTTACTACAAATTTATGTGTTATAGAGTCTATGGACATCACGTTCATAGGCTCTTGTTTTTTTATAGGTTATTTAAAAGTTAGAATAGATGCTTAGATCTTTTCACACAATAGAAGAAGGTGTTCCCCTTTGTGGGTAGTGGCGAAAATGTATTTTTCTCCGCCCTCTTTTATTTTCAGTTTGTTGCGGAGCTCATTTACCGAGATTGGGAAGTTGCGAACTGCGATGTTAGCTTTTTCTATGCCTCTCAAATTTTCTTTCACCTCTTTTTTGTTGAGGGTGAACGCACTCGTCACTCGAAAGGCTCTTCCGGGAAAAGTGTTGATGATTTCGGAGGATGTGTATAGGTGGCTGCTCGCATCCAACTTTTTGACTGGGAAATGGTCGCATAGCGATTTGTAGGCACCCGCTTTGAGGATGGAGCTGAAAGGTTCGTAGATAAATTCGTTGATATTCTCCGCTAATTGTAATGAAGCGTTTTTCTCCTCTTCCATGGAGAAGCTGAATTGTGAGTCTCCTTTCTTTGATAGGTTCAAGCAATGGTAGGTTGTCTCCTGTTCCTTTGGGGAGAGTAAAAAGAGCAACTCTTTGCATTCGTTCTCTACCGAGACGACATGCACGCTCTCCACTTGTTTCAACTCTTTGACTGCTAGCGATATGTCCAGCATGGGCGAGTATTTGATCAGTACCTTTTTTGCGTGGGCCTGTAGCGGCTCCAATATCTCCAGCAAATTGGGCTCGCAATCCTCGATGGAGACCGTCTTTCTGCCTTGTTGGTCTCTTCTGGCTGGATCGATGAAGATGACATCGACCGGTTCCATTTGGTTGAGATGGTCGATAGCGTCTCCATTGATTACCGTAGCGTATGGGATGCCAAGGATAGGGAAGTTATGACGGGCGATTTCGCAGAGTTCTTCCCTTTGTTCCACCATAGTGGCTTTTTTGAAATGTCTGGCTATAAAGGAAAAATCGACACCGAATCCACCCGTTAGGTCTGTGAATGACTCTCCTTGCACCAAAGTGGCTTTGTAGGCGGCCGTCCTTTCGGAGGAACATTGTTCCATGGATAGGTGGGGTGGGTAGATGATTCCCTCTATTTCGCTCCAAGTCGGAATCTTTTCCTTCGCCTTTTGCCAACCTGCGATTTGGTTCAGCGCATAAGGGAGCTTGTCGCCTAGGTTTTTCTGTTCACGCAAGGCTAAAGTCTGCACATTGTCATTGCGATGCGCTTGGATGAAGGAGGAAAGGTCGGGATATAGTTCCATGGAGAAAATAAAAAAGGCGGAAGGACTCTTCCGCCTCTATGTTCTTTTTCGTGAATAATTAACTGAATACGACGGTTCTGTTCTTATAGACGAGAACCTTTCTGTCGATATGTTTCTCCACTGCTCTGGACAAGACAATTTTCTCTAGGTCTTGTCCCTTGTGGATGAAGGATTGTACGGTGTCCTTGTGGGTCACACGGGCTACATCTTGCTCGATGATAGGTCCCGCATCCAATTCTGAAGTGACGTAGTGGCTAGTCGCTCCGATGATCTTCACGCCACGCTCGTATGCCGCATGGTAAGGTTTCGCACCGACGAATGCAGGAAGGAATGAGTGGTGGATGTTGATGATTTTGTTAGGATACTCTTGGATCATCTCCTCGGAAATGATTTGCATATAACGGGCCAATACGATGAAATCGACGTTGGAGTCTTTCAAAAGTTGCATCTCCTTCGCCTCTTGCTCCGCCTTGTTCTCCTTGGTGATTGGGAAAACATGGTAAGGAATTCCGAACTTCTCGCCGATCCATGCCAAATCAGGGTGGTTGCTGATGATGAAAGGAATCTCAACGTTCAAATCACCATTGTAATATCTGGATAGGATATCGAACAGACAGTGGGACATTTTGGAAACGAAGATCGCCATCTTAGGCTTTACGTCAGAGAAGTAAAGCTTAAAGTCCATATCATATTTGCTGGCGAATAGGGTATGGAAATACTCTTCGATTTTATCTCTTGGGATGATGAAATTGGCAAGGTCGAACTCGATACGGGTGAAGAATGTGTTTTGCACATAATCCACGTGTTGGTCCAAATATACGATGTTTCCTTTGTTGACATTGATGAAATCGGTCACAGCCGCCAAAATTCCTTGCTTGTCGGGGCAGTGAACCAAAAGGATTGCAGTTTGTTTATTTTCCATTTCTTTCTTAAAATACTTCACTGCAAAATTAGGTATTTTGTTTGGTTTGACCAATTATATGGCAGTGAATGTGCATTTTTATACTATTTTAGTGATGAAATACCAAAGGAATATGCCGCAGACGATCAATTTGAATCCTGTGGTGACAAGGAAGCCGATGAAGGATCCCAGCCCTGATTTGAGTGCCCGGTTCGTGTCTTTGTCGTTGATGAGTTCTCCGCCGACAGCTCCGATGAAGGGGCCGACGATAATGCCTAATGGTCCGAAGAATAGACCTATAATTAGTCCGATAACGCTACCGATCACACCGAATTTGGTTCCTCCGAACTTCTTTGTCATATAGGGTCCCATCGCATAATCGAGTACAATGGATAGTACGGTAGCAATGGCTAGTATAACCAGTTCTTTCGTTTGGAATTCAACCCGTTGGGTCAGGTGCAGCACGATGATGCCCGCATAGCCTAAAAGAGGACCGGGAATTGCGGGAATGATACAACCTACGATGGCGGTAAGTATCAAAATGCCACTGACGATCATTAAAAATATTTCCATGACGCAAATGTAAATATTTTCTCTCTGATAATTCCGATGTTTTTATTTGTCGAACAATAAATGTTTTTCTAAATTTGCGTAAATGCAGTCGAGAAAACTGTATGAAAGAAGGGTGATGGCTTGTTTTGAAACGACGCTTACGCTTCTTATAGAAGACAAAAATTAGTTTAACCGGGGAGTGTATTTCAATTCCCTAAATTTGGTAGCCATGGATGTAAATGAACAAAACGTGAATGACGTTACTGAGAGCACAGTTTCTATGGAGGAGGTCTCTATTGAATCTGCGGATGTTGTTGAAACCCCAGAATTTGAGGATTTCGGAAGTATGACGGAAGGTGAATTGGTGGAGAAGGCGAAGGAGCTTATGAAGAGCAATCCTGGGTCGTATGCTTCATTGAGGGGAAAAATGGACGCCATCAAATATAACTTCTATAAGAAAGTACGTGCAAAAAATGAGGCGTTGAAGCAGAAGTTCATCGAAGAGGGTGGCTTGCCTGAAGATTTTAAGTCTGCCGAAAATCCTTTGGATACCGAATTGAAGGAGATCCTTCAAAATTACAAGGAGAAGCGTACCGCCGAGTTCCAACGTGCGGAGGCGGAGAAACAACGCAACCTTGAGGAGAAAAAGAGAATCTTGGAGGATTTGAAAAAGATCCTAGAGAATAATGAAGAGGATTTTGGCAAAAAAATTCCTCAATTCCAAAAATTACAACAAGAGTGGAAGTCTGTGGGCGCTGTGCCTCAGAGCGAAACGAACACGCTTTGGAGCGCTTACCAATTGTGTGTGGAGAACTTCTATGATAACTTGAAGATCGATAAGGAACTTCGCGATTATGATTTCCGTAAGAATTTAGAGCAAAAAGTGGCGCTTTGCGAACAGGCAGAGGCGTTGGGCAATGAAAAGGAGGTCATAGCGGCTTTCCGTAAATTGCAGACTCTCCATGATGAATGGAGAGAGGTGGGTCCTGTCTCACGCGAGAACAGGGAGTCTATCTGGAATCGTTTCAAGGAGGCATCCGCTGTGGTGAACAAACGTCATCGCGAATTCTTTGAGAAACTTCGAGCCAATGAGGCGGAGAATCTTAAAAAGAAAACGGCTTTGTGTGAGCAAATCGAAGGAATCGATCTCTCTGCGATTAACTCTTTCAAGGAGTGGCAAGAGAAGTCAGACGCAATTTTGGCTTTGCAGGAAGATTGGAAAAAAATCGGTTTCGCGCCTAAGAAGGACAACGTTGCCATTTATGAGCGTTTCCGAGCCTCTTGCGATAAATTCTTTAAGACAAAGAATGAGTTTTTCCGCAATGTGAAAGACCAGCTTTCCGCTAATTTGGCGAAGAAGATCGCCTTGTGCGAAAAGGCAGAGGCTAATATGGATAGTACAGATTGGAAGGCCACTTCAGATTTGTTTGTGAAGTTGCAACAAGATTGGAAGCAGATCGGCGCGGTGCCTAAAAAGCAATCCGACGTGGTCTGGAAAAGATTTTTGGCCGCTTGTGACCATTTCTTCGCAAAGAAGGGTGAGCAATACAAGTCACAACGTTTGGAGCAAGATGAGAACTTGAAGAAGAAGAAGGAGCTTGTGGAGAAGATCAAGAACCTTGTGATCGGAGAGGATCATAATGCTTCGTTCAATGAATTGAAGGCTTTGATCGCCGAGTGGAATGCGGTTGGCCATGTGCCATTTAAGGATAAGGACAAGGTGTACAATGCGTATAAAGCCGCTATTGACGAGAAGTTTGATAAGTTGAACGTCGATAAGTCCAATCGTCGTATGGATAGCTTCAAGGCGAATGTGCAGGATTTGGCGGAGAAGGGAGAGCAGAAAATCAATGCGGAGAGAAAGAAGTTGATGCGCCAATACGAAGCCTTGTGTGCTGATATCACTAATTACGAAAATAATATCGGTTTCTTCTCCGCTTCTTCCAAGAATGCGGAAAGTTTGATCAAGGATATGGTGAATAAGATCCAGAAGCTGAAGAAGGAGCGTGATATGGTCGTTGAGAAAGTAAAACTTTTGGACGAGGCTGTAAAGAAGGATTGATTTTATATCATCTATCATAATATCGGGGCTTGGCTATGTCGGGCTCCGATTTTTTTTTTGTAGGCGGAATATTTAGGTTGAAGTTGCGCGTTTGTCCGATATTTGATAGATTTCGTCGATGATATTTGTGGCGTCCATGAAATCAACCTATCTTTGACTCGTCAATCAAATAACAATTGACTTTGTGAGATATAATGTGTGATAAATAATTTAGAATTAATTTTTGTAATTGTTATGAAGAAGTTGTTTTTATCAGCTTTCGCTGTATTCGCGATGTGTGGCGCCACTTTGGCGCAAGAGGTTGTTCCGGTAGAGGACAATAGCCAAGAGGAGACCATGGAGAAGAAGTTGGCTCGAGAAAGAGTGGTGAAGGGTTATGTAATCAATCAAAAGGGTGATACATTGAAGGGTTATATCCGTAAAATGTCTATTCCAACCATGAAATCCATGGGATTCGATCCTGAAGATAAACATGTATGTACCAAACCGGATGTTCAGTTCGGAGAGGAGCTTAAGTTCATCCCGGAGGCTGATTTCCTTGCTAAGAAACATGTCCATGAAAATGACTATACGAAGGTGAAGCCTAATAAGTATAAGGGTTATGTTTATGATCCAGAGGAGTTGAATATGCGTTTTGAATCCATGAAGGTGAAGAACGGTTATGCCAAGGCGGATATGTATTTCGTACAAATCGAGGGTGAATTGGCGACTGGAGAGCAAGTCATTGAATTCTATATGCCTATTCCTTCCAACAATCCGATGTTGGGTCCTGTGACAGAAGAGGAGGCACCTGAGTATACACAAACTCACAAGGCTGTCTTTGTGAAGGAGAAGGGATATGCGATGTTGGCCCGCGACTTGAAGGAGGACTACTACAAAACAAGATGTCCTGAAGTATACAAAAAGTTTAAGAATAACGAGTACACTGATGTTTCTGAGAAAAAGGGAAGCTTCGTGAACAAACTCTCTAAGTTCGCTGCCGCTGTGGATGATAGCGTAGGTGATCAAGTTCGTTTGAGAGCTTTCAATGATTATTTGGAAACTTGCGCGTACAAGAAATAATTCGTGTTCTAGACGAAGGGGAAGGCGGTTCGTAAAGAATCGCCTTTTTTTATTTTTTTAATAGTGGATAGAGTTGGTGGTAATCTAAAATCTTCCTATCTTCGCGGTGTAATTGGTGGATAGATTTGACTGCTTGCAACCACGGAAAAAAATGCTAAAATTCTGTTGTGAGCTATCTGTTATTCCCCTTTGTACATTTGGATTCATTATTAATTATTATATAGGTAATGGGATATTTTTTTTCATCGGAATCCGTTTCCGAAGGACATCCAGACAAAGTAGCGGATCAAA
>JAKSKY010000043.1 GCA_024401515.1 Paludibacteraceae bacterium
CGCCTTTTTTTATTCCCCGAAATCAAATTTAAGTTGTGGGTCGATGAGTGTGAAGGACATTCTGTGGTGTTCGGTCGGACCGAATGTTTCGATGGCCTTTCTGTGATCTTTGGTCGGGTAGCCTTTGTTTTTGGCCCATTGGTAAGCGGGATAATCCGCCGCGATTTTATTCATATAATCGTCTCGATAGGTTTTGGCGAGGATGGATGCCGCCGCTATGGACATATATTTGCCATCTCCCTTCACTACGCATTGGTGAGGAATCCCCTCATAGGGTTTGAATCGATTTCCGTCTATAATTAGATGTTCTGGTTTGACCTGCAAGGTCTCGATGGCTCTATGCATAGCCAAGAAAGAGGCGTTTAGGATATTGATCTTATCAATCTCTTTGGCGGAAACGATACCGACCGCCCAAGCGATCGCTTCGGACTCTATGATGGGTCGTAACTCGTATCTACGTTTCTCTGTCAGCTGTTTTGAGTCGTTTAGCAGCTCGTTTTTGAAATCTTCCGGTAGAATGACCGCCGCGGCGAAAACAGGGCCTGCTAGGCATCCTCTGCCCGCCTCGTCGCATCCTGCCTCTATGACATGTTCTTTTAAGTAGGGAAGAAGCATGGTCTATCTATTTAATAACTCTTTCGCATTTTGTATGGCCGCTTCCGATAGGGCTGAACCGCTTAACATCTGAGCGATCTCTGTGATTCTTTCCTCTTCGGAAAGTTGTTTGATGTGAGAGAGTGTGGTTAATTCGTTATCTTCTTTGTATACCTTGTAATGTGTTGCTCCCTTTGAGGCGATCTGTGGCAAGTGGGTAATGCTGATGACCTGCATTTGTCCTCCCATATGACGCATGACATCCCCCATCTTATCCGCCACTTCACCGGATACGCCTGTGTCGATTTCGTCCAAGATGATGGTTGGAAGCTCTTCTGATTGGCAAAGGATGGATTTAAGGGCTAACATCACGCGGGAAAGTTCACCTCCGGACGCCACGTTGGCGATGGGTTGTAAGGTGGCGTTCTTATTAGCTCCAAAGAAGAATTTCACGCTATCCGAACCATATGTGTAAAGCTCAGGAAGAGGCTCTATCCGAACCTCCAGTTTAGCGTTCGCCATGCCCAATCCGTGCAAGATCTCATCGATGGATTGCTCCAAATTAGGTTTCGCCTTTTGTCGTTTGTTTGAAATTCCCTTCGCCAGTTTTTTCAATTCCTCCTTGGCTTTGCTGATCTCCGCCTCTAGTTCGGCTGTCGCCTCTTGCGAATTGTCCATTTCGCTAAGTTGTTTCTCAAAATCGGCTTGGACGGCAAGCAGTGCGGAGAGGTTATCCACATGATGTTTCTTCTCTAGCGTATAGATGAGGTCCAACCGTTGGCTGGCTTGCTCCAGACGTTGTGGGTCGACGGTAATGTCGGCTAGCTTTTGTTCCACCTCTCTGGTGAGGTCTTTGAGTTCTATGTGGCAACTGTTCAGACGCTCGTTGATCTCTGAGTATTGGTCAGAGAATTTCTCCATGGCGGAGAGGGTGGAAGAGGCCTCTTTGAGCAAAGAACAAGCGTTCTCCTCTTTGTCTGAAAGCAGCCACATCGCTTTGGAAAGAGCCTCTTTCAATTCCGATGTGTGGGAGAGTACATTGACCTCCTCCTCCAGTTCCGCTTGCTCGTTCTCGGTGAACTTGGCTTCTTGGAGTTGAGCGAGTTGAAACTCAATATAGTCTCTGTTCGCATTCCTCTCCTCATTGAGGGCGATTAGACTCTTTAATTGTTTTTGCTTTTTAGTATATTCCTTGTAAAGGGATTTGTATGCTTCTAATTCCTCCTTGACATCGGATAACGCATCGAGTACCTGTATTTGAAAAGTCTCCTCGTTCAACAATAAGGTCTCGTGTTGGGAGTGGATATCAATGAGTCGGGAGGTGATCTCCTTTAATGTCGTCAATTGGACAGGAGAATCATTGATGAAGGCGCGGGACTTCCCATTGGGAGCTATTTCCCTGCGTATGATGCAATTCTCCTCGTAGTCGATGTCATTCTCCTCGAAGAAGTTTTGTAGGGCATAGGCTGAGATGTCGAATTCGGCCTCTACCACACATTTCTTTTCCGGATCCTTCAACGCTTTTGAATCCGCCCTTTGTCCTTGGATAAGGCCTATAGCGCCTAATAAAATGGATTTTCCCGAACCGGTTTCGCCCGTGATGACAGAAAAACCTTTGTTCCAGAGAACGTCTGTCTTCTCAATCAAAGCATAGTTCTCGACCGATAAGGATTTTAACATAGTAGGATATTTTTAATTCAACAACTCCTGGAACTTGTTGGTTTGTGTAGGTAGGATGCTTTGGAGAATGTCATAGACCTCTTTACGCTCCTTCATGGTGGCCTCCTTGAACATGTCGAGCAGTTCATTCATTTTGGATTCCACAAATTGTTGAAGGGCGACAGAGTAGGGAACCGCACGGTTCATCTCTCGAAGGTAGGGAAGATTGTTGTAGATGTTGGTTCTTCCTTTTTCGACGCTGTTCACCATTTCATCTAGTCCGAACCTATGGTATTCATAGACAATATCGCGCAATTTCTTCAAACGTTCATCTTGAAGATTGCTGACTAGGGCATATCTGTTTCGATCGCTGTCGAAGGCTTTCCATCCGATGTCATTGGATCCTTGAGCAAGAGAGACAATCAACTCCGCCTTTTCATAATAGCGGGAACCTCCATATCTACTGAACGAGTCGAAGTTAAGACCTACGATGATGTTCACATAGAATGCGATGGTGGATAGTAGGTTGTTGTCGTAAGAGTTCTCGTTGAACTCCAGTTTTTGGTATTGGGTATAATTGAATGATAAATTCTTGTCGAGGAAATTGAAGAGCGTGGTGTTATAACCAGAGTTGAACACGGGTCTGTTGGCTTGGATTTGAAGTTGTCCCGAATAGTTTTCTCCAGCTACCGATTCTAGGGTGATGACAAAATTGCATTCGATGCGCTCCTCATCTTCGAAAGTAGCGTCCGTCCAACGATGGCTGTTGATGAACTCGGTGAGGTCATTGCTTAGTTCGTTGTAGATATCTTTGTTGGTACCTTCTATTTGGTCGGTGTTGATACGCACGTATGCTTTCACGTCTTGTGCGTTGGCCGCAAAGATGAGTGACAAGAGCCCTATGGCTGTGAGTGCTATTTTGACGATGATGTTTCTCATTTGCCTAATTTGTTCAAAATGACGATTGCGTGGTCGATGATATCCTTTGCCACCTCTTTTTTGGGCTTCAGCTCGTAGGAAGTCTTCTCTCCGCTTCTGTCAAATATGGTTATCTTATTGGTGTCGTGTTGAAAACATGCGTTCTTATCATTTAATGAATTCATCACGATGAAATCTAAGTTCTTACGTTCACATTTGCCTACCGCATTGGTCTCTTCGTTATCTGTCTCCAAGGCGAATCCAATCATCAATTGGTCCTCTCTTTTCATTTTGCCAAGCGCGGCTGCGATATCTTGGGTAGGGACAAGGTCCAATTGCATGGCACCGGTCTTTTCCCTTTTTATTTTGTGCTCCGCCTTTTGCGCAGGCGTGTAATCGGCTACCGCCGCACATAGAATTTCGATGTCCGCCTTTTCGGAGGCTTGGGTTGCCGCCTCGTACATCTCTTGGGCTGATTCCACCGAAATGCGTGTGATATTGCGGTGCTTTGGGGATAGGGTGACTGGTCCTGACACCAATGTCACTTCCGCACCTCTCTCCGCGCACTCCTCCGCTAAAGCGTATCCCATCTTGCCGGATGAGTAGTTACCTATAAAACGGACTGGGTCTATCTTTTCGTGTGTAGGGCCTGCGGTGATCATCACTTTTTTCCCTGCTAGATCTTGCCCCTTGTGGAAATAATTCTCCACATAGTCGGCGATTGTTTCCGGTTCGGCCATTCTTCCTTTGCCGGAAAGACCGCTGGCAAGGAATCCCTCTTCCGCGTCAATGATGTGGTTGCCTCTCTCCTTCAACAAGGCGATGTTTTTTTGCACCGCAGGGTGCGCATACATGTCTAGGTCCATGGCTGGCGCTAAGAATACTGGACATTTAGCGGAAAGATAGGTGGTAAGAAGTAGGTTGTCCGCGATGCCGTTGGCCATCTTGCCAATGGAATTCGCTGTGGCGGGGGCGATCACGTATGCGTCCGCCCAAATACCTAAGGAGACGTGGCTGTTCCATTCACCATTTTCCGGATTGAAGAAATCCACCAAAATAGGGTTCTGAGAGAGTGTCGCCATCGTAAGAGGCGTGATGAATTGTTTCGCCAAAGGGGTCATGACCACTTTGACATTAGCGCCTCTTTTCTTGAATTCCCGCACTAATGTGGCTGTCTTATAGGCGGCGATTCCGCCCGTCACTCCTACAATGATGTTCTTATCTTTCATGGATTATACCGCTTCGTTGTTAGTGTTTGAGGTTTCTTCCTCTTCCATCTTTTTCTTGATGTCAAGGAAAATGTTCCATCCTAGGATGGCGAGGCAAGCTAGGAATCCCGCTAAGAATCCACCTATGATAGCGCCTTTGGATCTACCCATCTTGTCGTTAGAAAGAGGCAGTCTTGGCTCGTCGATGATCTGAATCAGTGGAGTCTCCTTTGCCAAATTCAATTTCAACATTTCAATATTCTTGATCATCTCCGTATAGGTGGTGCTGAGAATTTGAATGTCTGTGTCGATTTTCCATTGGGTGACATTGACATATTGTCCATTCGCATTTCTGTTGGCGTCGCTGTAAGCGGCACGTCTGGAGAAACATTGGTCGAGGCTTTTCCTGACTGAGTCCGCTTTCGATTGGAATGATTCCACATTTCTTCTGGCCAAAGCTGTTTTGGTATCGATATAGAAGTCGGATACAGCTTTCAAGTGTGCCTCGGAGAATGCTTGGGCGAAATTTTCGTCTAGATGGTCGAAAGAATATTCCATGAAGGATAATTTCTTATCTCTCCTCGCGACTTTTACGCTTTGCATAATGAACCCGGCCGCCTTTTGAGCCAGAATGCTGTCCTGCGCACGGCTAAAGGTAGCTCTCTCTTGTCCTAATGGAAAACACACATCGCAAATGGAGACGATTTTGCTTGGCTTCTTTTCGTCGCTGGATGTTCTGTTTTCGCAATTGGCACGAGTGCTATCACAGATGAGCGCATATTCCATAAAGGTAATGGAGTCACCATTGTACACCACAGGGGAGAGTAGGGTTCTCTCCATTAGGGCTGGTGATTTTAGCAGCTCTAGGACGTTATCGCCCGTAAAGGCATCCATTCCCCCTCCGCCAAGATTAAGGAGTGAACTTAGTCCGCTAAATCCGGTTGTGGCGGTTGAGGATCCTCCCACCGTAAATGTGTAGTGGGCGGTGTAAGTAATTTTCCTGTTCCAAGCGTATATAAGACCAATGATGCCACCGATTAGTCCGATGATGACAATGATCCATTTTTTTGACCATAAAATGTCGATGTATTTTTTGATCACTCCCCAAATTTCCTTAAAGGATTTTTCTTCGTTTGATGGAGTCTCTCCGTTGATGGATTGTAAAAGTTCTTCTAGCTCGCTCATAGGGTGAAAATATTGATAGAACTATTAATTTCCTGTGTTATTTTTGTTGTTTCTGTTGTTTTGTACAACCGAGATGCTGGTTACGGCTACAGAAGACATGGATACAACAGAGCTAAGAATTGTGACAAGGAAGGTGGTTCTGTCCTTACTGTCTGCTGATTTGTCCAGTTTCTCTGGCACATAAATATGAGCACCAGGCTTTACGTCCGGATAATTCTTCATCCAAAGGATATGTTTGGTGGAGGCGATACGTCCGCTAGGATAGGCAACGTATATGGAAGTTTTTTTTGCGTTGCTGGTGAAACCACCGGCACCTCTCACATACTTTCTAAGCCCACTTTTGCGAAAGACCTCTTTGCCCGGAACTTGTACGCTTCCAGCAATGGTTACAGTCTGTAACTCTTGTGGAATAAAGATGACATCTCCATCTTTCACATTCAAATCGGTATCCTCGTCGCCTGGATTTTTGACGATTTTGTCCAACCGGATGCCCACTAAGTCTTGTCGGGAATTCAACTCTTGCTTGATGTTGTTCATCGTCGTTTCGTCTTCCGCATTCTTCATCATTTCGATAATTTTAATGTCGCGGCGTTTCTCCGCTTCTGTGCGGTTGGCGCTACGGATAAGGAAGGCTCCTTGCGGATAGGCGAATTTGGTCAATCCGCCTGCACGTGCGATAACGTCTGAAATCTTCTCTGTTTTGCTGGTGATAGCGTATACGCCAGGTTGATTGCTCTCTCCTAAAATTTGGATGGTGCCTAGTCTTTCGTATCCCTCTTGAACGCGGACGGTGATTTGGTCATTAGGCATCAACTTGAAATCTCCGTCAGCTCCACTAAGGTCTCTGCCGAGGGAAAGAACGAAGACTTCACTCTTTTGATTACTTGTTTTTAGCGTTTCGGAGTCTTTGATCATTCGGACAACCTCGATTTTTTCGGTGTTCGCATTCTCCTCAAATCCTTTCGCCAAGAAGAGAATGTCTCGCAATGTGGCATTTTCGTAATAAGGGAAAGTGCCGGGCGCTAGAACTCTGCCGTATACGGAGATGTTCTTTTTGTATTCGAAATCGTTTTTGCCGCCAATGGTGACCACATCCTCTTTGCGGAGTTCAAGGTTAAAACGGCCCTCCATTAGATCCTTCACGTTAAAGGAGATAATCTCTGGGGTAAGATCTTCTTGCAGGCGAACGACGGTTGCGCTCTCCATGAAAGCGTCTTCCGTCAATCCGTTTGCTTTGACCACCAAATCCTTCAGTGTCATTTTTTCGTCCAACGCGTATACGCCAGGACGGAACACGCTACCTAAGATTTGTACTCGGTTGCTATACTTGTCCAACACTTTGCTGATTTGGTAAACGTCGCCCGATGCGGGTGCGAACATGCCAAATAACTCTTTGGAAACATCCGCCACGCTCTTCTCTCCATTTATGCTTCTGGAGACGGAGATACGGTCTGTGTACGCTTCATCGGTGAAACCACCGCAATACTTCAATAGGTCATTGAGGTTCTCTCCTTTTTTCAATTCATAGATGCCTTCTCTTTTTACTTCACCGTTGATGGTTACCCTGTTTTCGTAGGTAGAGACTTGGATGACATCCTGGTCTTGGAGAGAAGTGTTGTCCGGCATGGTGCCGTTTACAAAGAATTCGTATAAATCCACCGTTGCGATCTCCTTGCCCGCGCGGATGACTTTGATGTTACGCATGGTACCATTCTTGGATGGTCCGCCGCATGCGCTTAAGGCGTTGAATACGGAGGAAACTGATGAGATGGTATAACTGCCAGGAGCGGCGACCTCTCCCATGATAAAGACTTTGATGGAGCGTATCTTTTGTAGGGATACGTTTACGGAGGTCCTGCCAGAACTGATGGAGTTATAGATGGAAGAGAGTTTCTTTTTGATGACGTTTTCCGCCGCTTCTATGGTCAATCCGCTGACTTGGGCAACTCCCGCGTTGGGAATGCGGATGCTTCCCTCTTTGCTGACGGTCAGGTCGTAAGTGGCTTCCGCCATGCCGAACACGTCTATATGCAATTCGTCGTTAGGTCCGATTCTGTAGTTGCGTGGGGTGGCAACCGATTGACTGGGTTCAAATGAAATTCTACCGTTGTTGAATAGTGAACTACCGAAAATTCTGGAGTCTTTGTTGCTTTTTTCGCTGATTGCCTCTTGACTTTCCGTCTCTCTGATTTTCTTTTCCGCCTCGACGATCTCTTTGGAGGTAGTATTTTCTGACTCAGCTTCCACAATGCGGCTCTTTAGCTTTTCCCACTCCGAAGTCGGCATCTTCTTGGCATGCGCCATTCTCTCGACATCTGCCAAAGTATATCCTGCATTTGTGTATTTCTCCACAAAATCAGCTACTTGCGAATCTGAAAGCTGGTCGACTTTTACTTGATGGATGTTGCTTAACGAAATGTTGGCCGCCTCGGCGAACATGAAAGCTCCCAAAAGTAATCCAGTGATAACACTTAATCTCTTTATCATAAATCTCACATTAGTTTATACTCGTTTCAATCTACAAAAATAGGTCAAAAAAATCACAATTCATAGGATTTAAATACTTATTAACTAATTGACTTGATGGAGAAGCGGCGTTGAGGGTGGATGGGGTTGCCTGTTCGTTGGATTTTTGGTAATTTTGCGGTTCGAAAACGATTATTTTATGATTTCAGTAGATGGTTTGACGGTCGAGTTTGCGGGTTCGACCCTTTTTGAGAATATATCATTCCAGGTGAATGAAAGTGACAGGATTGCCCTGATGGGAAAAAACGGAGCGGGAAAATCCACTTTGTTGAAAATCTTGGCGGGTGTGCAAAATCCCACAAGAGGATCGGTGACTGCCCCTAAGGGTACTGTTATCGCCTATTTGCCCCAACACTTGATGACGGAGGATCATCGTACCGTTTTTGAGGAGGCGTCGCTTGCCTTCTCTGAGCTATTCGCCATGGAGGCTGAGATAGAGCAGTTGAATAAAGAACTAGCTGAACGTACTGATTACGAGAGCGATAGCTATATGGAACTTATTGAAAAAGTCTCCACGTTGAGTGAGAAGTTCTATTCTATTGAGCAGACCAATTACGAGGCGGATGTGGAGAAAACCCTATTGGGTTTAGGCTTCACCCGTGATGATTTCAACCAACCGACAAGCTCTTTCAGTGGTGGTTGGCGTATGCGTATCGAGTTGGCGAAGATTCTCCTCCGTAAGCCTGATGTCATCCTATTGGATGAGCCGACGAACCACTTGGACATCGAGTCCATCCAATGGTTGGAGGAGTTCTTGGTGGAGAGCGCCAAAGCGGTGATTGTCATCTCCCACGACCGTGCTTTCGTTGATAATATCACGACCCGCACCATTGAGGTGACCATGGGCCGCATTTATGATTATAAAGTCAATTATTCCCACTATTTGGAACTTCGCAAGGAGCGCCGAGAGCAACAACAGAAGGCCTTCGACGAGCAGCAGAAGATGATTGCCGAAACGAAGGAGTTCATCGAACGATTCAAGGGAACCTATTCCAAAACATTGCAAGTTCAGTCTCGTGTGAAGATGTTGGAGAAGTTGGAGATTTTGGAGGTGGACGAGGAGGATACCTCCGCCTTGAGATTGAAGTTCCCACCATCACCACGTTCGGGTAGTTATCCGGTCATCGCGGACCGTGTGGGCAAATCGTATGGTGACCATCTGGTCTTCAAGGATGCGTCATTCACCATTGAACGAGGTGACAAGGTGGCTTTCGTGGGTAAGAACGGTGAGGGAAAATCCACCATGGTGAAGTCTATCATGGGCGAGATAGAGCACGATGGAACTTTGACATTGGGACACAATGTGATGATAGGTTATTTCGCTCAGAATCAAGCCTCTTTGTTGGATGGCGAATTGACGGTATTCCAAACCATCGATGACGTGGCGAAGGGTGATATCCGTAATAAAATCAAGGATTTATTGGGTGCCTTTATGTTTGGTGGTGAGAATTCCACGAAGAAGGTGAAGGTGCTCTCCGGTGGAGAGCGTACCCGTTTGGCGATGATTAAATTGCTTTTGGAACCTGTGAATCTTTTGATATTGGATGAGCCAACCAACCATTTGGACATGAAGACCAAGGATATCTTGAAGTCGGCGTTGAAGGATTTCGACGGTACACTGATCGTCGTTTCCCACGACCGTGATTTCTTGGATGGATTGGTGACGAAGGTCTATGAGTTCGGCAACAAGAAGGTGACCGAACATTTAGACGGTATTTATGAATTCTTGAAAAAGAAGAAGATGGATAATCTTCGTGAGATTGAAAGAAAAACGAACTGATTAAGTCTATAGTCTTAGGGGCGAATTCAATTCGCCCCTTTTTTTATAATATCGGAATATTAATACCGGTAATCTTCCTGTATAAATCCAAAGCATAGATGTCGGTCATGCCAGAAATGTAATCTAGCACGGCGATGATGCGTTTGTACGGATCTTCGTCTTGGGTTTCGTATTGCTCCGGAATACGGTCGATGAGTTGTCTGGAGTAGGCCTTCTCTGGATTAAATACCGCATTGATCACCTTGTCGATGAGGGTATAGATGATGTTGTAACCGGCGATTTCAATGTCCATGACGATGTTGGATCGATAGATTTTCTTTAAAGAAACCTCCTGGCATTTTTTGTAGGCGTTTTTTACCCGTTCCGAAACGTAATCGATGAGTGAACCTTGGAAGGTGCCGGCAAGAATCGCCTCCTCGTTCTGGACGAAAACTTGGGAACATTCGTTTACCAAGACCCCGATGACGGAAGATCGCAAATAGGCGATCTGTTCGTTCTCGTCCTCCACTTTGTCCATATGCTCTCTCTTGTGTGCGATCTCCTCCTCGGAGAAGTAGTTGAGTAAGAGCTCTTTCGCCTCGTTGTTGCTCAGCAATCTTAACTTGTGGGCGTCCTCGATGTCCATGATTTCATAGCAGATGTCATCCGCGGCCTCCACTAGATAGACCAATGGATGTCTGGCGTATTTCCCCTCGTCTAGTTGGATCATCCCCAGGTCGTCCGCCAACTTTTTGAAATCATCCACTTCGCATTGGAAGAATCCGAATTTTTTCTTCTTAGCGGATACGTAGTCGGATTTGTATGGATATTTTACGATGGAGGCGATGGTGGAGTAGGTGAGGACAAAGCCTCCCTTCCTTCGACCGTTGAATTGGTGTGTCAAAAGGCGGAAGGCGTTGGCGTTACCCTCGAAATGGATGATGTCGTTCCACTGACTATCCGTGAGGTTATATTTTTCTTTCAATATCTGTCCTTCACCCTCTGAAAAATAGGAGGAGATGGCTGTCTCTCCAGAGTGTCCAAAGGGTGGGTTGCCCATGTCGTGGGCCAAACAACCGGCTGAGACGATGGCTCCGATCTCTTGGATGCAGTCGGGCATGGAGGGCCCATGTTTCTCCGTCAATGTCTTGGCGACGTTGTTGCCCAAGGAACGGCCCACACAGGAGACCTCCAAACTGTGGGTCAAACGGTTGTGGACAAAAATGCTTCCCGGAAGAGGGAAGACTTGCGTCTTATTTTGCAATCTGCGGAAAGGCGCCGAGAATATGAGTCGGTCGTAATCGCGCTGGAACTCCGTGCGATCTTGTTTCTTTTCGTCGTGGTCCTCCAAACCAAATCGTTTGGTGGTGATCAGTTTTTCCCAATTCATCATGATAATTAAGAACTAAGAGTTAAGAATTAAGAATTGTTCCATTTGAGGGTTGTAGGGGCATCCTCTTGTGGTTGCCCGTCTTGGGAATGCGTTATACCGATGTCGCCAGCCATTTTCCCAGTTCCTCCTTAGAGAGTCCTCGTAGGGCGGCGTATCTTTTTTCCTGGTCCTCCGCGATCTCTCCTACCATGAAGTAGAAGGATTGAGGGTGGGAGATGTGCAATCCACAGATTGATGCGTTGGGCCGCATGGCGCAATTCTCCGTCAGTTGGATACCAATCTCCGAGAGGTCGATCGCCTTGTCAATCTCTTTCAGGAGGGAAATGTCCGGCATGGCTGGATATCCGAATGCGGGGCGAATGCCTTCCGATCGGGTAACTTTCCCGTAGCCCCAATAGTGGTTCCTCGATTGTTCATGGAGCCAGTCCGCAGTGGCTTCCGCCAAACGGTCCGCCACACTTTTGATGAGGATGGAGGTGTAGTCGTCTCCCTCCTTTCGGATACGTTCCGCCCATTCATCTCCACCATGAACGGTTACCGCGAATATGCCAATGTAATCCTTGTCGGGGGAGATGAAATCCGCCATGGAGAGGCAACAGTTGTTCCGCTCGCTGGGGTGCTGTTGCCGTAGCATGGGAAGATAAAGGCTTTTCCCTCCCAAGTCATGTATTTTGATTCCCTCATCCACGCTTTGAGCCTCTGAATAATAGAGGATTGCGGATATGGAAAATATTTTCTCTGTAATACCTTCCCGTAGTACCTCTTGTGCGTCCCGCATCAGTTTGTAGGCCTCTTCCGCCTTCTCCCGCTCTTCCGGGCGGTAGCGGAGTAACCATTGCGTCTTGCAGGCGGCACATTCGCAGAGGGTGTCAAGCCCTTCGTAATTGCCCGTTATCCGCCAAGCGTGGAAAAAGAAACGCCAATCGATTCGTGGGAGAATTTGGCGGATGTCCACGTTGGGGAAAACTTTTTTCCCTAGAAATGATGGAATGACGGGTTGATACATATGGTGCTAAAAAACATTCCCCACATTGTCCGTAGCGGGAATGTGGGGAATGCCAAATCTTACATTTAAGCGGTCTCTAGAGATCTTCTTGCCTTCAACTCGCTGGTGATGTTGTCCATCGCATTTTGGTTGAGAGGGTAGAGCATCATCAAAACCGCACCCAAAACAGCGATGATGGCAGGGATCCAGCTCATCAATTGAATGATGCCAGGAACTGCGTTTTGGATTGCCAATGAATCGAGGCCGTTATATCCGTAGATGTCCAATACAAGACCAATCAAGGCACCTGCGATACCTCCACCGAATTTCGTGGCGAATGATCCAGCCGAATAAACCAAACCAGTCGCACGACGGCCGTTGGTGTATTCTGAGTAGTCAGCCGCGTCGCCCAACATGGCGAAGAATAGGGTTGGCATAATGGCGGCGGCGCACTCGGATAGATATCCTATGACGAAGATCATGGAGGTGTCTTGCGGACCACAGAAGGACAACAAGGAGTTGATGCCACCTGACACAAGCAATGCGGCTATGAAGAGGTTTTTCTTGCCGAATCTGTTGCTGAGCGGTGTGGTGATGGCGGCTCCAATGATGGAGGCGATCATCAAGGCGGTCATGTAACCACCAGCCATCAATTGGTTGTGGACGTAGTGGGTGAAGTAGATCACTGTGATGCCCTGCTTCATGTTGTTGTAGATATTAAATGCCAAACCCACTACAAGCAAGACTATCCAAGGTTTGTTTTTGATTAGATTCAGCAAATCTTCCTTGATATTTTCCTCTTGTGCCGCAGGTGGTGTTACCCTTTCCTTGGTGTAACGGAAAGTGATGAAGAGACACATAACCAAAACGATGGAAAGGGTAGCGATGGCATTGCGGTAACCGACACGTTGGTCGATGATGGTGATGTTCTCTTGGCTGATTTCTGGTTCGCCCTCCACAATGAAGGTGTAGGGTTGGTTTGCCTCCATGGAGAAGCTCTTTCCTACAGTCGCTTTGTCTGCAGTGTCTCCTTGCATGACAAATGTGGCAACACCACCGTTGGTCTTGATGTTGACGTTTTTCACATCGTTAGGGGCGGAAACAGTCACTTCGTATTTCTCAGGCTCCAATTGGTTGATGTTGACAGTCGGATTGATGTTTCCGAAATAGGCTACCAAGAAGAGCAATAATCCTTGTACCAACATGCCACCCGCGAAGGCGCCGACCATACGGTAGGAACCGATGCCGGTACGCTCCTTGTCATCATCTGTCATGACGGCCATCAAGGCTCCGTAAGGGATATTATTGGCGGTATATATACAAGTGAATAGTAGGTAAGTACAAAATGCGTAGGCGATTTTCGCATTCATGGACCAACTTTCCGGACATACGTAAAGTAGCGTTAGAATGACGCCCAATGGAATGGCGGTCCAAAGGATCCAAGGACGGAATTTACCATGTTTGGTGTTGGTCCTATCTCCAATGACACCCATGAATACATCGCTGACACCGTCAGTGGTTCTGGCAAGCAACATCAAGGTCGCCACGATGCCGGGCGCCAAGCCGAACACGTCTGTGTAGAAAATAATGAGGAAGGCGGAGACACCACGCCATGCGATATTGGCGGATGCGTCACCCAAGGCGTACGCCACTTTTTCTTTGATGGATAACTTCTCTCTCATGGAATTAAGAATTAAGAGTTAAGAATTAAGAATTTATTTAGGGTATTTAGTTGTTTACCTCAGTTTTTTAAAGAAGCTTGTCATCAGTTCGGAACATTCATCTTGTAGCACGCCGGAGACTACCACGCATTTGGGATGGAGGGCGTTGGGGGCGATGATGGAATAGCCCCGTTTGGGATCAGGTGCGCCATAGACGACCTTGCTGATCTGTGCCCAACCGATGGCTCCAGCGCACATGGTGCATGGCTCCACTGTCACGTATAAAGCGCAGTCTGTCAAATATTTACCCCCCATGTAATCAGCGGCCATGGTGATGGCTTGCATTTCCGCATGGGCGGTCACGTCGTGCAACGTCTCTGTCAGATTGTGCGCTTTGGCGATGATTTGTTCGCCATGCACAATGACTGCTCCGATAGGCACTTCGTCCTTGGCTCCTGCCTTTTTCGCTTCGGCAAGCGCCTGTTTCATGAAATATTCGTCATTCATTTTGCTCGATATTGTCAAAAAGGGTAGGGGTATCCGCCTCCAATCGTTTTAGGATGGTCAACATCAATGTTTCCCTACAAAATTTGGCCTTGTTGGAGATTTTGTATTTCTCGAAAAAACGGTTCAAAGTCCTCATCTCAGCATCGTTTAAAGCAATGCTGATGCGTTGGTTCCGGACTAATTTCTTGCGGTCAGGAACATTCTGAGACTTCTTGCTATTTTTCTTCTTTGTAATCGCCATATGTCGCAAAGTTAGTCTATTTCGTCGATATTTGATGCGGTTTCGTTGCGGTTTGACTTAAAAAAACATCCAAAACTTCGTTTTTTGCGCGAAAAAAGATAAATTTGCAAAGTGTATATTTTTGAATGTTAACTAAAATTTGAATGAAAATGGATTTTAAGTTAGGTATAAAGAGATTTATGATGTTGTCATTCGTGGGAGCTTCTTTTTTTGTAGCATCTTGTGATGACGAAATATTGAACGCCTTTTCGGAGGGTGATACTGCGGCCGCCTTGAAGGAGGCTTTGAAGATCGGAGCGCAAACCGCAGCTAAGAACTTGGGTCAAGAGAATGGCTATTTCGGCGATGCGTTGGTGAAGATCGGCATGCCTAAAGAGGTGGCAACAGCCGCTGAGTTGTTGCAGACTGATGCGGGAAAGACTTTCTTGTCCGCTGCGGGTGCCAGCAATATGGAGCCTGAGAACATAGTTTTGTTGATGAACCGCGCCGCTGAGACGGCAGCTCCTGAATCCGCTGAAATCTTCGGTAACGCTATCACCAGCATGACCTTAGCGGATGGCGAGGCTATCTTGTTCGGTAATTACCAAAGTGAGTCAGCTAACCAAGAGGGTAACATTACCGCTGGCTTCGGCAAGGATAACGCCGCGACTTCCTATCTTTACGATAAGACCTATTCCGGTTTGCAAAACACTTTTGGCAAGGTGATTACAGGCACTTTTGACCAGGTGGCTGTAGGAGGAAAGACTTTAAATGACGCATGGAGCGGTTTCTCCAACGTTTATAATAAAATCGCCGATTTCAAGTCTGGCACCGAGGGTAAGTTGGCGATGGCCGTTTTAAAGAAGACTGGTAAAGATGACATTTACAACAAGGTGGATGCTATCCAACACGTGAACACCAACTTGGGTGAGTATGTGACTGGCAAGGCTTTGGATGGTTTGTTCACCAAGGTGGCAGACAAAGAGGTGGATATCCGTACCAATGCGGCAGCCCGTACTTCAGAGTTGTTGCAAAAGGTATTCGGCCGTTTGGATAAATAATGAACTGGCTACGGAACGCGCTGGATGGATTTACGGAGCTTTTCTATCCGAAGTTATGTGTCGGATGTGGAGAGAAACTCTTTCAGAATGAGAAGTTCATCTGCTTACAGTGCCGTTCCTCCCTTCCTTTGCTGAGAGAGCATGAGGTGCCCGACAATTTCGTGGAGCAACATCTCTATGGCGACCCTTTCATTGAATCCGCGACAGCGCTGATGCTTTATGAAAAGGAGTCCGTGACGCAAAGGTTGGTTCATGAGATAAAATATCACGGTGCCAAAGAGCTGGCCCGTAGCTTCGGAAGAATGTTAGGCCGTCAAATTCGGGAAGGGAGATTCTCCTCAGTGGATGTGATTGTGCCGATACCCCTTCATCCGAAACGTTTGAAATGGAGAGGTTATAATCAAAGCGAATGGTTCGCCAGGGGTTTGTCCGAGGAGATGAATGTCCCTGTCTGCACGGATTGGGTGCGGCGTGTAGTGGAGACTACCACGCAGACCGAGAAGAATGCGGAGGAGCGTTGGAATAATGTTCAGGGAATATTCGCTTTAAATCCGAATCTTCCTATTGCGGAGATGGCTGGTAAGCATATCTTGATTGTGGATGATGTCATTACAACGGGTGCTACGGCGATGGCTTGCGCAAAGGTTTTAGCTCGGATAGGGAATGTGAAGCTCAGTGTAGCCTCCATTGCGGCGGTGAACGCCCATTAAAAAAGATTATTAACAATTAAAACAATAAGACAATGAAGAAGATTAAATTTTTTGCATGCTTGATGACTATGTTCATGGGCTTGTCATTCGGTATGGCATCTTGTGGTGATGATGATGAAGAGAGCAACGGAGATAAGACTACAATCGTTACAGAGGATGAGGTGATCAACGAGGGTAGAACATTCTATAAGAATTTGAATGGTGCCGTTAACCGTGACGAAGCCTCTATTTTGGCTGTAGTTTCTTCTGGTATGAAATATTATCAAAACAAATCCGACAAGGCTTGGACTACCAACTTCTTGGCTGGTGTCGTTATGGAGAAGTATGGTGTGGCTGACGCTACAGTGGCTAAATCAGAGGAGTACATGAGCAAGGTGGCTGATTTGAAGGCTATTTTGGACAATGGAATCACTGCGGACAACATCTCTAACTTGTTGATCGATTTGGCTTCCTTTATTTCTAAAAAATAATTAAGAGAGATTTAATTTATCATGAAAAGCACAAAGTTTATCATTGCCGCTTTACTTCCAGCCGCTTTGTGGTTGGGTTCTTGCGGTGACGACTATGTTGACAATTCCGATTTGGGCCGTACCCTTGAGTTCCCAGAAATGAGTGAACACGAAAGAGGCATGGCGAATGGAGAGGTTTTTGGTAGCGCATTGCTCTCATTGTGTGACTCCATCAAATCGGCTAGACATAAGGAAGTATTGGAGTCTCCTGTCTTCAGTGGCATGATTACTCCTCCGCTTTCAAAACTTCAACGTCCCTATGAATTGTATGTTCAAAACGAGAACGACTCTTTGTGGGTGGATGGATTCAAGGAGGGTGTTCATGAGACTGCTTCCATTAAGAAGAGTTCTAGTTTGCATGGTAAAATCATGAATGTGATGTCTCAAGTGAATTTCGAGGATATCGATAAGTGGGACAACGCATTGCTCGCTATGCAAATTGAGGAGTTGTTGAAATAACAACCGGTACATAATAGAGGGAAGTGTGATCGGAGTAATTCGTTCGCACTTCCTTTTTTGACGGATATAAGGATGATTGATCAGGCAACGGTAGATAAGATTTTTGATGCGGCGCAGATAGTCGATGTAGTATCGGACTATGTGACGTTGCACCGTCGTGGTGCGAACTATACTGGTTTGTGCCCGTTCCATGATGAGAAGACGCCGTCATTCTCTGTATCTCCGGCAAAGAATATCTACAAATGTTTTGGATGCGGTAAGGGTGGTAACCCGATTAACTTCATTATGGAGATTGAGAACCTCACCTATTATGAGGCGCTCAAGTTCTTGGCGAAAAAGTATCATATCGAGATAGAGGAGGAGGAACTCTCTCCGGAACAAATCGCGGAGCGTAGCGAAAGGGAGAGTATGATGGCGGTTGTCGAATGGGTGCAACAACATTTTTGTCATAACCTTTTCGAGACACAGGAGGGCCAATCCATCGGTATGTCTTATTTCCAGCATCGAGGATTCCATGAGGATACAATCCGTAAATTCCAGTTGGGTTACGCTTTGGATAAGCGTGACGCCTATACGGTTTTGGCACAGCAGAAAGGCTTTAAGCGTGACTATCTGGAGAAGGTGGGTCTGACCATCGTGAAGGATGGCAACTACGCTTTCGACCGTTTCCATGGACGTGCCATATTCCCGATCCATTCCATCTCAGGAAAGGTAATCGGTTTTGGTGGTAGAACCTTGAAGAAGGATGATGTGGCGAAGTACCAAAACTCGCCGGATTCGGATATCTACCACAAAAGTAACGTGCTCTATGGCATCTTCTTTGCCAAGAATGCGATCATCAAGGAAAAAAAGTGTTACATCGTGGAAGGCTATGCCGATGTGCTCTCCATGGTACAAGCGGGCGTACAGAATATCGTGGCGCCTTGTGGTACCGCATTGACTGTTGAGCAGATCCGCCTTCTTCGTCGAATCGTCCCTTCCGTGGACGCGGACAAACTCGATGGCAACAAAAATATAACCATGCTTTATGACGGTGATAGTGCGGGAGTGCACGCCGCCTTGAAGAATGGTAAACTTCTTCTACAGGAGGGGCTCAATGTCAAGGTGGTGGTTTTGCCTCCAGAGGATGACCCTGACACCTTCGCCCAAAACCATGATTCTGCCTATGTCCACCAGTACTTGGAGGAACAGGAGCAGGATTATATCATCTTTAAGACCAATTACCTCTTGAAAGAGGCGAATGGCGATCCGATGAAGAAGGCGCAGACCATTACGGAAATGGCGCAGACCATCTCTGTCATATCGGATGCTGTGAAGCGCTCTGTCTATGTGACGGAGTGTGCTAAGCTCTTGGGGATAGAGGAGAACCTCCTCCACTCAACCATTGAACAGAAGCGTTGGGATACGTTGAACGCCAATCCGCAACCATCCAATCCGTTGTTGGATGCGCAGAACAATGCGCCTGTGGCGCCTCCGCCAGATCTTTTCGACCCTGACATGCCGCCTAGTGGTCCATCTGTCGATCAGACATCCGTTGTGGCTGGCAATGAGATGACCGTATCGACCGTTCATTTGGTGATGGATCCGACCGAGCAGGAGATTATCTATTATCTGGTCCGTTATGGTGAACGGGAAATCTTCCGTGTGCCGGATGAAGAGACAGGTGTGGAAAAGGTTTTCCATGTGGTTACCTATATCATGCGGGAACTTGTCATCGATGATTTGCAGTTGCAATATCCGCTCTTTAAGAAGATGTTGGAAGACTATCATCAGGCCTTCACGTCGGGATCAATGCTCTCCGCACAGCAGTTCTTCCTTCGGAGTACCGATCCGGAGGTGACCCGCATCGCGTCGGATATGCTTTCCGAACGTTATCAGCTAAGTCGCATGTATGACAAACATTGTGACAACAATAAGATCAAGGTGCGCAAGATGGATAAGGAGGAGGGGGACCGTTTGGCGACCGATGTGCCGCGGGTGGTCTTCAACTTCAAGTTCAGTTGGACGCAAAGCGAAATGAAGCGTTATCTACAGCTTTTGATGACAACCCAAGATGAGGAGGAGAAGAAACGTCTGATGGAACATTACCAGGCGATTCAAAGGGTAAAGAAGGCGTTGGCGAAGTATTTGGGTGAACGTATTTATAAATAAATCATAAGTGATGAAAAGTTCAAAATTAATGATGGCGCTCTTGGTGCTTGCCTCTTTGTTGTTGTGTGTGAAATTTTTCTTGCATGTGGGAGGCTTTATCGTTGTATTTGCGCTGTTGGCGATTTCCTGTGTTATTAGTATTATTCCTTTTTGGGAATTAAAGGCTATTCGTTCGGAAATTTCCTTGGAGGAGTCTGATGGAGGGGAGATTCTTAAAAAGAATGATGAGGAGAGGAAAACTGCTACGTGTATGATGTGGCTTGGAATGGCGCTTCCCGTGTTGATGATGGGTGCTTTGTTCAAGATAATGCATTGGCCAGGATCCAATATTATGCTTCTTGTGGGTATGGTAGCGACTTTGCTGATGTCGATCGCATTGGTTTATGTTTCTATAAACTCTAAGAAAAATCCTCTTGCGAAGTGGGTGGCTGTCGTCGCTGCTGTTTTTGCTGTCGTTTGGGGAACCGATGAAACATACTATCGATTGGATTTGTTGAAGTTCCGTGATTTTTCGCCTTGCAAAGAGTTTATCGAGGAGGCGCGCGACCAGCCTACAGAGGAGAATGTTCGTCGTATGATATCTGAGAAAATCAAGGTCTCTACCTGTGACTTTGATACAACTCGTTATGCGCGATTTGTCGCATTAGAGAATGAGGCTAGAACGATGGTGGAGCAGGACGAGCATGGGAAGCTATTATTGGTCGTCGGTGATGGATATATGCCGCAAGTGTTGCATGTAACCGGATGTCAAGTTGTCATGATTCCATTGCATCAATATGCGTCATCTGAGGTGGAAGAGGAGGATGTCCTTTATGTGGTATCTTCTTGTGGACAGGTAAAGGAGATCTTATTGGGTGCAGGCGTTCCAGAACAAAATGTTGTGATGGTGGAATAATCGTCCGATGAGAGATAAGTGAGAGGCGTCGCATTCAGATGCGGCGCCCCTTTTTTTATTTTGTTTGGGCAGTGTAAACAAAAAGTCCGGGAAGATTGCTCTCCTCGGACTTTTTTATGAACAGGATTGTACTTTATTTCTTGCAGCTGCAACCTGGCTTCAATTGCTTGAAGAAGTCGTTACCCTTGTCATCCACCAAGATGAATGCAGGGAAATCTTCCACCTCGATCTTCCAGATAGCCTCCATACCCAATTCAGGGTACTCGACACACTCGATGCTCTTGATGTTGTTTTGAGCCAAGATAGCGGCTGGACCACCGATGGAACCTAGGTAGAAACCTCCGTGCTTCTTGCAAGCGTCTGTTACGTCTTGTGAACGGTTACCCTTCGCCAACATGATCATAGAACCGCCCTTGCTTTGGAACTCGTCTACGTAAGGGTCCATACGGCCCGCAGTGGTAGGACCCATACTTCCGCAAGGCATACCCTCTGGTGTCTTAGCAGGACCAGCGTAGTAGATTGGGTGATCTTTGATGTATTGAGGCAAATCCTCGCCAGCGTCGATACGAGCCTTCAACTTAGCGTGAGCGATGTCACGGCCTACGATGATTGTACCCTTCAAAGAGAGGCGAGTGGAAACTGGATATTTGGAAAGTTCCTTCAAGATATCCTTCATTGGTTGGTTCAAATCGATCTTCACAGCGTCGCCCTCGCCTGCTTGACGAAGCTCTGCTGGAATCAACTCGTATGGTTTATCATCCATCTTCTCGATCCAGATACCATCCTTGTTGATCTTAGCCTTGATGTTACGGTCTGCGGAGCAGCTAACGCCCAAACCGATTGGACAGCTGGCGCCATGACGTGGCAAACGTACGACACGGATGTCGTGAGCCATGTACTTTCCGCCGAATTGAGCACCCAAACCGATGTTGTGCGCCTCCTCCAACAATTGCTTCTCCAACTCGATGTCGCGGAATGCGCGGCCAGTCTCGTCGCCAGTGGTTGGCAAGCTGTCGTAGTAGTGGGTAGAGGCCAATTTTACGGTAAGCAAGTTCTTTTCCGCAGAGGTACCACCGATAACGATGGCGATGTGGTAAGGAGGACAAGCCGCAGTACCCAAAGACTTCATCTTCTCTACCAAGAATGGAACGAGAGTGCCTGGGTTTTGGATACGTGCTTTGGTCTCTTGATACAAGTAAGTCTTGTTGGCGGATCCACCACCTTTGGTCACCATCAAGAAGTGGTATTCCATACCCTCAGTCGCCTCGATGTCGATTTGAGCAGGCAAGTTACACTTGGTGTTCACCTCGTCGTACATGTTCAAAGGCGCGTTTTGGGAGTAACGGAGGTTTTCCTCTGTATAGGTCTTGAACACACCCTTCGCCAAAGCCTCCTCATCGCAGTATCCGGTCCAAACTTGTTGTCCCTTCTCACCGTGGATGATAGCGGTACCGGTATCTTGGCAAAGAGGCAATTTGCCCTTTGCTGCCACCTCCGCATTGCGCAAGAAGGTGAGCGCTACATATTTGTCGTTGTCGCTTGCCTCAGGATCGCTCAAAATCTTTGCGACCTGCAAGTTGTGTGAACGACGCAAAAGGAAGGATACGTCACGGAATGCGGCGTTGGCCATCTTGGTCAATCCCTCTTTCTCGATTTTTAGAATTGGTTTACCTTCAAAGTCACCGACAGACACGTGGTCTTTGGTCAACAAATAGTACTCTGTGTCGTCCTTTCCGAGTTGGAACATCGGAGCGTACTTAAATTCTACAGCCATAA
>JAKSKY010000044.1 GCA_024401515.1 Paludibacteraceae bacterium
CCACCTTGATCTTGGCCACCCTGTTGCTGACCGTTGCATGCGGTGTATGTCGCTCTATCCGATTTGATTAGTTCCTTGATGAGTTTGCCGGAATCCGTTACATTGTCCCAATTCTTGCCACTGCAGGAACCCGTCTTTAATGCTGCGGATGTCTCTCCTTTGTCGGCATAACTCCAGTTTGCCCAACTGATTTTATTTTGGTTGGCCCATTTGATCCAATCACGGGTAGCGCCTGGACTGAAGTTGTTGTTGCCATCTGCGTTACTTGTTCCAAATTCCGTGATAAAGATTGGTGCGCCGTTTTGAAGGGCGGTGTTGGCCTTATTCATTAAATATTGCCCATGTGATCCCGCGTAGAAGTGTAGCGTGTACATCACATTGGTGAAATTCAATTTGTTTTGGGAGGCGATATCCACGTCTTGGCTCCACATGGTGGTTCCTACAATTGTGACGGTTTCGTCATTGTTGTTTCGGATGATCGGAATAATAGTCTCCGCATATTTTTTCACGTCTGCCCATTGGCAACCATTCGGCTCGTTGCAAATCTCATAAAGGACGTGCTTCTTGTTTTTGTATTTCTCTGTTGTCTCTTTCCAGAATGTCTTGGCGCCTTCAATATTGGCATTTGGATTTCCTGGGTTTAATACGTGCCAATCTATGATGCAGTAGATGCCATGCTTCTCGCATTCGTTGACATATTTATCAATCCATTGGCTCCAATAGGATGGATTGGCAAGATATCCGTCTGCTCCTTTATCCTCATACATCGCAATGCGGAAAAGATCGATGCCCCACTCTTTGACCATAGTGTTCAATGACTCTTCGCAAATGCAATTGCCAGACCATTGTGGACCATGTGTACTCATGCCGCGAAGTTGGACTGGATAGCCACATTCGTTGACCAACTGGGTGCCCTTAACTTGCAATTTGCCGTTTATGGCAACGGGTGAACCGGCTGGATACTCTGCAAAAACGGCTGTGGATGTTAAGGAGGCGCATGCGATTAACATGCACTTCCCAAATTTCTTGAAAAATTTGTTCATGATACAATAATACTTACATATACATTAATACAACATTTATACTTTAAAACACGTATCTATGTGTTTTATTTAAGGCGCTTCAAAGTTATTCATTTTTCCTAAATTACAAATAATCAGCGAAAAAGAATTTGTCGATGTCGGATTATCTTCCCTGTGTCATCGTTCTGTCGCTTGGATTTGAGGAAGTGGTTTGAATGACAACGGAAGGCGTGATAGTGCGTTATTTTCGGCTCGCTTTAGGTTTATTAGCATATCAATTTGCGTTTTATTTTTTTTAGGTGAATAGTTTTCTTATTTTTGCGACAAATCGATTTTTATGTTAAAAAACATATATAACATAGGCCTTGATGCGGGGTCTACTACGCTAAAGGTAGTGGTGACGGATGGATATGGAGAACTTGTGTATACTGATTACGCAAGGCATCATGCTGATATTCAAGGCACATTGTTGCTCTCCTTGAACAAATTAAAAAAATCATTCCCGGATGTGGATGTCCGCATTCAAGTGACGGGTTCCGCAGGAATGGGTCTCTCCGAACGTTTCGGTTTGCCCTTTATTCAAGAGGTGGTCGCCGCTACACAGGTGATTGAAAAACGTTTCCCTGGCACGAAAACTTTGATTGATATCGGCGGAGAGGATAGTAAAATGATCTTCTTCAACAAGAATATGCAGCCGGACATTCGTATGAATGGTAACTGTGCGGGTGGAACAGGCGCTTTCATTGACCAGATGGCGGTGATTCTCGGTGTGGAGGTGAGTGAACTCAGTGATATGGCGCTTCGTGCCGATGCGGTCTATCCAATTGCCTCCCGATGTGGTGTATTCTCAAAAACGGATATCCAAAACTTAATTGCGCTCAATGTCAAACGCGAGAATATTGCAGCCTCAATCTTTACGGCTGTAGCTACACAGGTGATCTCCGCACTATCCCGCGGATGTGACATCAAATCGAAGGTCTTCCTTTGCGGTGGCCCATTCGCCCATATTCCTGCCCTTCGCAAAATCATGCAACAGAAAATTGGCATGGATGGTGATGATGTGGTCATGACAGAACAGGCCTCTGTCATTCCTGCTTGGGGGGCGAGTCTGGCTATGAGCGACAAGGCGGAGACGAAGAGCTTGGATGAATTTATCGCTCTATTTAGTGCGAAAAGGGAGACGACGGAGATCGCGAAATCAACGCTCTCTCCATTGTTTGCCGATGGCCAAGATTTCGAAACTTGGAAAAAGCGCAAGGAGAAGAATAAAATCGATAAGGTCGCGATTTCGGAATTAACTTCCGAAAACTGCTATATAGGTGTGGATTCCGGTTCCACTACCACCAAAGTGGTGGCGATGGATGAGCAGGAGCGCATCTTTTTCACTTTCTATAAGAAGAATGGTGGCCGTCCGTTGGAGACGGTCAAGGAGGGGCTTACCCAATTGTTGGAAGAGGCCCGTTCTTGCGGTAAGAATCTGAAGGTAGTGGGTAGTTGCTCAACCGGTTATGGCGAGGAGCTGATTAAGACCGCTTTCGGTATGGCTTTCGGTATGGTGGAGACCATTGCCCATTATACTGCCGCTTATAAATTAAATCCGAAGGTATCCTTCATTTTGGATATCGGTGGACAGGATATGAAGGCCATCTTCGTGGAGAAGGGTGCCATCAATCGTTTGGAGATCAACGAGGCATGCTCTTCGGGTTGTGGCTCGTTCATCGATAGTTTCGCCCAATCCTTGCAATGCCCAATTGCGGATTTTGTGCGTCGCGCCTGCGAAAGCCAAAACCCTTGTGACTTGGGTACCCGCTGTACGGTTTTCATGAATTCCAAGGTGAAGCAATGTTTGCGAGAGGGCTCTCCATTGGATGACATCTCTGCAGGTTTGGCCTATTCCGTCATCAAGAACTGCCTATACAAGGTGTTGAAGTTGAAGGATGTGAAGGATTTGGGCGACCACATTGTTTTGCAAGGTGGTACGATGCGTAACTCCGCGGTGGTTCGCGCTTTTGAACTCTCTGTGGGAAAAGAGGTGATTGTCTCCAACTATCCTGAGTTGATGGGTGCCTATGGTGCGGCTCTCTTCTCTAAGAAGCGTATCCAACCTGGAACGCAGGGTGTGGATCTTTCCCAGTTGGTGGATTTGAAGGAGTATACTTCCGAGGCGATGCGTTGCGTGGGTTGTGAAAATAATTGCCAGATCTTGAAAAACGTCTTTGCCAGCGGAAAGGTTTACTATTCCGGTAACAAATGCGAAAAGGTATATACGAATAGGGGAGAGAAGGGTAGAGTCGCCTTTAATATGAGCTTCTATAAGAATGAATTGGCATTCAAGAAGGATAAGAAGGGTGTGCTAAGCCAACCTTATTTCATGGTGGGTATTCCTCGTGCCTTGAATATGTACGAGAACTTCCCGTTCTGGTATACGCTCTTCACCCGTTGCAACATTGCGGTGAAGAATTCGGCCCGTTCCACCTTCTCAATGTACGAGAAGGGTTTGAACACGGTGATGGCGGATAATATCTGCTTCCCTGCGAAGCTTTTGCATGGACACATCTTTGATTTGGCGGATAAGAAGGTGGACCGCATCTTTTATCCTTACGTGATTTATGAACGTATGGAGCCCAATTCAAACAATAGTTACAATTGCCCTGTTGTGGCGGGTTATTCGGATGTCTTGAGAAGTTCCATCAATGTCGAGGAGCGGTTCAACATTCCGATGGATGCGCCTGTCATCAATTTCAAGGATGATAAGCTGTTGAAGAAGTCTTGTGTCGCCTATTTCAAGTCCATTCTTGATAAAAATTATAATAAGAAGATTTTTGATGCCGCCTTTGAGGAGGCTTTGAAGGCTCGTGAGAACTTTTCGGATACTTTGCGGGATAAGGCAACCCATCTTTTGGAGAAAGCCAAGGAGGAGAACCGTTTGGTGATTGTCTTGGCGGGTAGGCCTTACCACAATGACCCGCTCGTTCAACATAAGGTTTCTGAAATCATCACCTCGTTTGGAGTCGATGTGGTGACGGAGGATATTGTGAGAGGTTCTGAAGAGGCTTTGAAGAATTCGCACATTATTCCGCAATGGTCCTATATGAACCGTATCATGAAGGTGGCGCAATGGGTGGCAGAATCGAAGGAGAATGTGCATTATGTGCAGTTGACCTCCTTTGGATGTGGCCCTGACGCCTTTATTGTGGATGAGGTCATTGATATGATGAAGCGATATGGCAAGAACGTTACTTTGTTGAAGGTGGATGATGTCAACAATGCGGGATCTTTAAGACTCCGTATCCGTTCCTTGATCGAATCGTTAAAATATAAAAATGAGGAGACGGAACCTATCCGTCAGGATTTTGTCACGACACCTGAGTTCTTGAAAAAGGATGCGGGTAAGAAAATCCTCGTTCCATTCTTCTCGGATTTCCACTCTCCGTTTATCCCTGCATTGTTCAAATTGATGGGGTATGACTTTGAGAATATGCCGCCGAGTGATAACGATTCTGTCCAATATGGCTTGAAGTATGCGAATAACGAGATCTGTTATCCCGCGACTTTGGTGGTCGGAGATTGTATCCGCGCGATGGAGTCTGGACAATATGACAGAAAGAATATCGTCTTCGCGATAACCCAGACGGGTGGTCAATGTAGGGCGACCAACTATATAGCGCTGATTAAAAAGGCCCTTATCGCTGCCGGATATGGTGATATTCCAGTCATCAGTATCTCCTTCATGGATACGATTAACGAGCAATCAGGCTTCACCCCTAATGTGAAGAAGATCATTCGTTCGTTCATCTATCTTCTTTTCTATTCGGACGCTATTTCGAGAATGTATTACTCGGCTGTCGTAAGGGAACGGGAAAAAGGTGCGGCTCGTAAAATTTCGGATGAGTATATCGCCACTGGTGTTCAGAAGGTTGCGGAGATGAACTACAAAGCGTTGGTGAAACTTTTGGAAGAGGCAGCCCGTAAATTCGACGCGATATGCGAAACGAAGGATGTGCCTCGAATCGGTATCGTCGGAGAGATTTTCATCAAGTACAATTCATTCGGCCATCAGCATGTGGTGGATTGGTTGGTGGAAGAGGGAATTGAACCGGTCATTCCATCTTTGAATGAGTTCTTCTTGCAATATTTCCCTAATGCGAAATTCAACGAGAAGAATTATTTGGAGAAGAAGCGTAAGTTTGTGGTTAGATTGCTCTCCTCACTTGGAGAGAAGTATTTGAACCATGTGATGCGTAAGATCGATAAGGCTGGTTCCGCGTTCCGTTATTATGACAAGAGTGTGAATATCCATGAGGAGGCGAAAAGGGCTGAAAAGATCACGAATTTGGCGGCCCAATTCGGTGAGGGATGGTTGATACCGGCAGAGTTCGCTTCGTTCGCTGAGAGAGGCATCAATGCGGCGATCAGTTTGCAGCCGTTCGGCTGTATCGCCAACCATGTGATTTCAAAGGGAATTGAAAAGCGTGTGAAGGATATCTATCCGGACATGAATCTTCTCTTCCTGGACTTCGATGGTGGTGTGAGTGAGGTGAATGTCTTGAACCGCTTGCATTTCATCGCCAGAGCGGCTAAACTAGGCAAGTAAATCGAAGGAAGAGTGACTGTGGTTACTCTCCTGTATCCATAAAAAAAGAGGCTTCCGAATGGGAGCCTCTTTTCGTTTGCGTTATCTAAAGATTATTTAATCTTCAATTGAGCGGTGTTACCCTTGATGAACTCGTTCTCCAAGTCGCGGAGCTTGTTCTCAGACTTAACAACCTCTTGCTTAGCCTTCTCCAAGTCAGCTTTTGCCTTCTCGATGTTTGCCAAGTCCTTTTGGTATCCACCACGGATATCCTTGATTTGCTCGTCGGAAACGATGCGGATAGCGTGCATGAAGTTACCTTGGAAACCAGGATCTGTGCTGCTGGCGATAAGAACGCCTCTATCTGGCAATACACATACGAAGTTGAAAGTTCCATCCTCGTTGATGTGTTGTACGATACCAGTCATATAGATCTCCTTAGGATTCAAAGAGTTTGAGAAGAATACGACGTCACCTCTCTTCATTTTCTTAGGAGCGGTGATCTTCTTGCTGTATGAACCCAAAGCGTTTTGGTCGCTTGGAACATCGATACCCAATTGTCTGAACGCGTATGTCACCAAACCTGGGTTGTCATAAGCGTCCTCTCCGCTAGCACCAGCTGCGTAAGGCTTTTGTTGTTGCTTCAATACAGTTGCCATCATAGCGTCGATGGTTGAACATGGCGCATTCATCACGTCTGCTCTTGTGCCTGCGAATGCTGATGTGCAAGCCACGAGGGCTGCCGCTAAAATCACATTACATTTCATCATATATTCCTTTTTGTAGTTAATTAAACTTCCGCGAAGTTAAGTTTTTTCGTTTTAATACCTAATCATTTAGGGTCAATAATGAATATTCTGCCCGTTAAAACTCAAGACGGAATGCCTTTTGACGTTTCATGTCCTCGTATTTTTGAGGGATGAACCGCCATTTTTTGTTCTTGGATCTTCCTGTTTTGTTGACGTTCTTCTCGTTGGAAGGGGATTCTTCCAAGATGTCCATCTGGATCATTTTCTTTTGGAAATTACGTCTGTCGAATTTCACATCTAGGATGGCCTCGTAGAGACGTTGCAAATCTGGCATGGAGAACTCTTCGTCCAAAAGTTCGAATCCGATGGGCTCGAAGTGTATTTTTTCCTTCAAGGCGGTCAATGCCTTGCGGAAGATGAAGTCGTGGTCGAAAGCCAATCTTGGAATCTCGTTCATCTTGAACCATTTGGCTACAGTGGCGTCGTCGCCTCCGATTACTTCACGCTTCTTCACCAATGCGAAATAGGCGATGGTGATGACACGCTCTCTAGGGTCTCTGTCCACATCTGTGAAGGTGTGGAATTGCTCCAAATGTTCAGGAGAAAGATTGGTCTCCTCCTTCAATTCGCGTAGTGCGCATTGATTGGCGGTCTCGTCCATATGGAGAAATCCTCCTGGGAAAGCCCACGCTCCTTTGAATGGCTCCACGCCTCTTTGTACAAGTAGTACGTTCAACTCTTTCCCGTCAAAGCAAAAAATGACGCAGTCTGTGGTCACCGCGGGGTGCGGGTGTTTGTAACTATATTCTTTCTGTTCCTCTTTCTCTTTCATAATCTTTCTGTTTATGACAGTTCGTGTATATCATCGGGGAGCGTTAAGAGTGGTCTCCTTCGATGGTTTTTGATATTTTTTCTATGTTCAAACTTCTTGCGGATGCATCCACGATCTCTTTGTAGATACCTCCTTGCTTGTATACCTCATCCGGATCGCCTCCCTGCTCAACACGTCCGTTCTTGAGCGCATAGATGATGTCGCTGTCGATGATTTGCGAGATACTATGGGAGATGATGATGACGGTTCTGTTTTTCTTGATAGCGTCGATGCTATTCTTGATCTGCTCGGTGGCGATGGCGTCCAGACTGGCTGTCGGCTCATCCAAGAAGATAATGGGTGGATTCTTCAAGAACATACGCGCGATGGCGATACGTTGTTGTTGTCCTCCGGATAGTTGTGTGGCTTTGCTCTCAAATTGGTTAGGCAATGCCATGACTTGGTCGTATAGATATGCCTTCTTGGCTGCGTCGTAAACCTCCTCCATGGATGCGTTCGGATTTCCGTAGAGGATATTCTCCGCGATAGTTCCGTCGAAGATGTGGTTTTTCTGCAATACCAAACCGATGTTGTCGCGAAGGAATTTCGTGTCGTATTCCTTGATGTCCACACCGTCCAATTTGATGGTTCCGCAGTCCGGCGTGTAGAATTTGTCGAGCAGGTTGACGATGGTACTCTTGCCAGCTCCGGACAATCCGACGAATGCGGTGATTTTCCCGCTCTCGACCTTCATGTTGATGTTGTGGAGCGCTTTGGTACCGTTAGGGTAGGTGAAGTCTACACCGGAAATCTCGAAATCGCCCTTGATCTCGTTAGGCTTGTAACTTCCCGTTGGCTCGATTTCCTCGTCGGAATCCAATATTTTGAAGAATCCCTCCGCATAGATGAGGGCGTCGTTCATGTCGTCATAGATACGGTGCAATTGGTTGATTGGAGCCGCTACGTTGTTGAATAGCATGACGTGGTACATGATCTTACCGATTGTCATGCCTGGGTAGTCGCTCAATACCAAGTAGGCGGTCAGAATAATGATGAGAACCGTACCGATTTGTTGCATGAAGCTCTTCAAACCCTCGAAAAAGAAACTGGTCTTTCGAGTCTCCATTTGGTTCTCGGTCACTCTGTTTTGAATGTCCAACTGCTTATCCCCCTCGATTCGCTCTCGGTTGAATGACTTGATGACGTTGATGGATTCGATAATGTTCATGATGCCATGACTCTTCAACTCGCGGTATTGACGCATGTCACGGCGCCAATTCTTCAAACGTTGTGTCTGTTTGTAGGTGATGAAGAAGTAGATCGGCATGATGAGTAGCGCGGTCAATCCCACCCATACGTTGGCTTTGAACATCAATATCAAGGCAAGGATCGCACTGGAGAAGAGGGGCAAAAGATCGATGAAGAAATTTTGCACGGTTCTGGATAGGCTGGCGACACCTTGGTCGATACGGGTCTGCAATTTGCCCGCCTCGTTATTATCGGCAGAGAAGAAGGCCACGCGGAAGGTGAGCACCTTCTCGATGACCGCTTGCGCCAAATCCTTGGACACCAAGATTCTCATCTTTTCACCGAAGAATCGTTGCGCGAAGGTAATGCAGGCTGATAGCACCTCTTTGCCTAACAATACGATGGCGATGAAGGTGACGATGCGAATCGCTTCCGCACCCCAATTTCCGCCATCTTGAATGTGTTTGTTGATGGAGTCTACGGTCCAGTCGAGTACAACCGCATTGACTTGTGCCATGAATGATCCGATGAGTGTCAATAGCAAGGTGGCTACGACCAGCCATTTGTATGGCATTACAAATGGTTTTATGCTCTTAAACAATTGTATTAAACCCATAATATGCAAATATACATTTTTTTTATACCTTTGCAAAATTAATCGTTCTGGCTAATATAAAGCGTAGAAGGTGGCTGGAACGATTGGTTTAAATGTGAAATTATAAATTATAATCAAATGGATAAAAATACGATTACAGGCTTTGTGCTGATGATTCTTCTTACTGTAGGTTATTTCATATACACAAAACCTTCGGATGAGCAGTTGGAAGCCCAAAAACGCTATTATGATTCAATCGCCGCTGTTCAGACGGCACAAATTGAGGAGGAACAAAGAGCTTTGCAGTTGGAAAAGGCGGCTTTGTTCGATGAGACCGATTCCGACTCGGTGAAAATGGAAAAGTCAAAAAATAGATATGGAGAGTTTGCCGCAGCTGGTCTTGCCGCTAAAACTGACGTGGTTTTGGAGAATGAATTGGTGAAGATTACGCTTAATTCAAAAGGAGCTCAGGTCTCTAATGTCGTGTTGAAGGAATACAAGGACCGCAATATGGATCTTGTCTCTTTGTTTAAGCAAGAGGACTCAAAGTTCTCGATCGCTTTGCAAACCGCAAGCAACCGTAATTTGTCAACTGACCAGTTGACTTTCTCGGTGGCTTCCAAGAGCGATAGTTCAGTTGTTTTCTCTTTGCCTACCACTGATGGTGGAAGCTTGAAGTTCTCTTATGTTCTCCCCGCAAACAGTTATATGCTTCAATTCTCAGTTGAGGCGAATGGATTGAACTCATCTTTGAACGCTCCGATGAAGGCGTTGAATACTTCATGGAGTATGAATGTGCCTCAACAGGAGAAGGGACGTGAGTTTGAGGATAGATACGCGCAACTCTACTATTATACCATTGAGGATGGCCGTGACTATTTGAATGAGAATGGCAATGACGAGGAGACTGTTAAGGATCCTGTACGTTGGGTCTCTTTTAAGGACCAATACTTTTCCAGCATCTTCATCGCTGATGGCAACTTGATGGAGAATTGCTACTTGAAGTCCGAACAGTTAAAGGATTCCCTTTACTTGAAACATTATGAAATGAGTACGGTGGTTCCATTTGAGAATGGGAAGGCCGACTTCAGATATTTCTTCGGACCTAACAACTATAAATTGTTGAAGTCCTACAACGATGGTACCAGTGGTGACGAGAAGTTGAACCTTCATCGTTCATTGACGCTCGGTTTCTTCTTGATCCGTTGGGTGAACCAATTTTTCATCATTCCGTTGTTTGATTTCTTCGGCTCTATGACTAGCAACTATGGTCTTGTGATCTTGTTGTTGACCTTGGTGGTGAAATTGTTCTTGACTCCTTTGACCTACAAGTCTTATTTGTCTTCCGCGAAGATGCGCGCTTTGAAGCCTGAAATTGATGCTTTGAACGCTAAATTCGCGAACGAGTCACCGATGGTTCGTAGCCAAAAGGTACAAGAGTTTTATAAGGATGCGGGCGTAAACCCTGCGGGTGGATGTCTTCCGATGTTGCTCTCCATGCCATTTTTGATGGCGGTTTACTTCTTTATTCCGTTGGCGACTGAATTGAGACATGTCCCATTCTTGTGGGCGGATGATCTCTCTTCTTATGACGCGATTATCTCATGGGGATATGACCTTCCTTTGATAGGCGACCACTTGAGCTTGTTCTGCTTGTTGATGACGATCACCAATGTGGTATATACGAAGTTCAACATGCAAATGAACGCTAATCCTTCCATGGGTGGCGAGCAGGCGGAGCAACAGATGAAGATGATGAAGTACATGATGTATCTCATGCCGATTATCTTCTTCTTCTGGTTTAATAAAATCGCTTCAGGTTTGACCTATTACTACTTTGTCTCTCTTCTTCTCACCATCATCCAAACCATTGCGATCCGCAAGTCCATCAATGAGGGAAAGTTGTTGAAGGATATTGAGGCTCATCGTAAGTCCAGAGTAGCGTTGAAGGAGCAACAAGATAAGGCGGAGCGCATGACAAAGCAAACCGGCTCTGAGGTGATTGGTGCCGTCAATAGTATTGGTGCGCAAGATGATGATAATTCATTCTTCGGCCGCATCAGAAAAAAGAGAGCTGAGATTTTGTCTCAAATGGAAGAGGCTCTAAAGCGTATGGAGGAGTCTAATAAAAACAAAGAGGATCAGAACGACAAGCATTAATTTAGGACTCGATGCTGATTGCTATTTTATTTGCTTATTTATGCATGCTCGTTTTCGTTTCCAAGCGAACGGGTGGAAATGATAGTGACGCCGATTTCTTTTTAGGGAATCGGCGTTCTCCTTGGTGGGCAGTGGCCATTGGCATGGTGGGAGCCTCCGTGTCGGGCGTCTCTTTTGTCTCGGTGCCGGGTTGGGTGCCTGCTACTGGCTTCTCCTATATGCAGATGGTCTTTGGATTCTTAGTGGGCTATCTGGTGGTCGCCTATCTGTTACTGCCGATCTATTATCATGCGGAGCGAGTCTCTATTTATTCCTATCTGGAGTCTAAGTTAGGACGTGCGGGAAGACTGACTGGCGCCCTATTCTTCCTCCTGAATAAAATGTTGGGTGCGGCCGTTAAATTCTATGTGGCGGCTTTTGTGCTTTTCCAAATGGTCGATCTTACTTTTTTGCCCTATCCGTTATTTGTGGTGTTGTGTGTGGGTTTTGTCTATTTGTATACCTACAAAAGTGGCATTCGAACAGTCGTATGGACAGATTTGATTCAGACGCTCGTGATGGTGCTGACATTGGTCCTATTGCTCGTGTCAGTTTTGTCTGCCATGGATATGGGGGTGATGGAGGGTATCCGTTATGTGAAGGAGTCTTCTCTTTCGACCATGTTCCATTTTGAGGATTGGAGCAGTAAAGGATATTTTTGGAAACAATTTGTCAGTGGCGCTTTCGTGGTGATTGTGATGACGGGATTGGACCAGGATATGATTCAGAAGAACCTCTCCTGCCGATCTTTGCCTGAGGCGCAACGGAATATGATGTCCTATGCGGTGATATTCATACCGGTGAATTTGTTGTTCTTGGCGCTTGGATTACTGATCGCTTCTCACTATGGTGTGGATAGTTTGCCAGCTAAGGGAGATGCTTTGTTGCCCTATTTTGTGAAGGAGTCGGGTATGGTGGCGATGGCCTGCTTCTCGGTGGGTATGTTGGCCTCTTCGCTCTCTAGTGTTGATTCTGCCATGACTGCGATGACCACCTCCTTCATTACCGATGTTTTAGAGAAAAAAGAGGGTAGTTTCTCCTCCTCATTCCGACATAAGGTTCATTTGTGCGTGGCTGTGATACTATGTGTCATCGTTATCTTATTGGATTTTCTCCATAACGACCATGCCATCGATTTGATCTATCAGCTGGTTTCCTATTTGTATGGACCGTTATTGGGTATGTTCGCCTTCTGCATTATCCACAAGAATCAATATGTCTCCAATAAATGGGTGGCGGCAGTGGCGATCGCGTCCCCATTGCTTTCTTACTGGGTTTCAATAAAAATTCGTACCGCCTTCTCCTATGAGATGGGGTACGAATTATTGCTTTTAAATGGTCTTTTGACCTATATCGGAATCTTACTGCTCTCTCTGTTTATTTCAGGCAGAAAGATTTAACGATGTGTTCCATCGTGTCCTTTTCCTCTTTGGTTTTAGCCGCACATTCGATTGCATAGAAGAATTCCTTGCCTTTGAATAGCTTGGCCATTTCATCTTGGTAACTCTCGTTTTGTTTGCTTCCGCTGGAGAAGTAGATGGTTTTGTAGCCGTCTCCATCCTCTACTTTGTCCAATTTGAATTGGATAACGCCCTCTTTGAGCCTTCCTACGTAAAATTGTGAGAAGTCATCAAGGCTTCTCAGCTCTTCTGGTACGCTATCTATCGCACGTGTCCTTACTGCGGCGAACATCACTTCACCAAATGCCGCGAAGGGTTGTCCCTCTAATTCTGTCGTCATTTCCCATGTCTTAGGGTATTCCACGTGTATGTTGTTGTCTTCGAATACGGTGTAGACAGTCTCTTTACAACCTGTGAATGTCAGTGCCAAAGCCGCTGATGCTAATAACGCTTTCTTTCTCATGTTTTTATGTTTAAATTATCTAATCTCTATCGCAAAGATAAAAATTTATTATAGAAAAAAGAAGATTCGCCCGGATGGAGCGAATCTTCTATATGGACGTCTGCCGTCCTGCTGTTACTTTAATATAGGCGACAAAATACAATAGTTTTGCTTACTCTTTAACTGATATATAGTTTGTTACTATCTGTCTTTTTATGTTCCTTAGGAACGGTTTTGTACGCCTTAAAATCTCTTGCGAGATATCTAGATGTAAGTGTTTGTTCCCATTTCTTGATTACAATATACGCCCTTTTGCTTGATTTTGCAACTCTTTTTCCCTCTTTTTCCCACTTTGGGACCATTTTCCTCGTGTGCGACATGATTGGTTTTATATTCGCCATATAATTTATAAATATCAATAGTTATGTTGTCTAAACAATAATTTAAGATTTATTAAGAGTGATTGTGTTGTCTAAACAACTATCTTTGCGGTGAGAAAAATACAACAATATGGAAAAGTACGTAAATGACATTGAATTGGCTTTCGCAGTAATCAGCGGAAAGGTTTCTAATGCGATTAATCGCAATTTGACTCGTAGTTTTAAAAAAGTAGGGGTTGATATTACGCCTGAGCAATGGTCTATCTTGATGTGCCTTTGGCTAAAGATGGATGGTATGAGTCAAACACAGAATGCCTTGGCTGAGGCGACCTTCCGTGATCGACCTAGTGTTACCCGTCTGATCCAAAACATGGAGAAGCAAGGATTGGTGACTCGTGAAACAAGTGATACGGATAGAAGATCCAACCATATTCATTTGACAGAAAAGGGAGCAGCTTGTCATGGTGTGGTGAGAGAGGCTACATTGAGTTCTTTGAAGACTTGCTTTAAGGGTTTGAGCGATGACGAGATCAAGACCGCCTTCAATCTTCTTGGCCGTGTTTTCAACAACCTTCGTGATAGTGAAGAGGCAGAAAATATATAATTAATTATAAAGATGAAAAAAAGAGTATTTCTAACGGTGGGTTCTTTGTTGTCCGCAGCGTTTATGTGGGCGCAATCCCCTGTCTATACGTTGGAAGAGTGCCGCGACTTGGCGGTTAAGAACAACAAGGAGCAGAAAATTGCGCAGGCTGAGATCGACAAGGCCACCTATGAGCGCAAAGCTGCCCGTACCAAGTATTTCCCTGAGCTAAGCATCAAGGGCGCCTATGTGCGTAGTGGTGATCAGTTATCCCTAGTGGGAGAGGATCTCTATTTGCCGATCGGAACGGTGACATCCAGTGGTTTCGCATTCGCCACACCGACGATGCAGGTGGATCAAAGTGGTAATGTTTCCATTTCCAGCAGCCAGTTGAATAATAAGTGGGCCGTGGTGAATGGCTCGCCTGTTCCGCTTGATGAGAATGGCGTGCCTTTCGATCCTAGAAAGAACCCTGAGAAGTTGCAATGGAAGGAGTATACCACTATTCCGAAGGATGAGTTGGAGTTCGATACCAGGAATGTCTTCTTGGCCTCCTTGAATTTGACCCAGCCAGTCTTCATGGGTGGAAAGATTGTTGCTTACAACAAGATCACCGAATTGAAGAAGCAATTGGCGGAGAGCAAAATGAATACGCAACGTGAGGACATCCTTGTCCAAGTGGATGGCGCCTATTGGCAAATCGTATCGCTTAACAATAAGAAGAAGGCGGTCGAGTCATTGGTGAAATTGTTGGATAAGATGCAACAGGATGTGGCGAACCTGATTGAGTCAGGTTTGGCTACTAAGGCGGATGAGCTAACTGTCTCTGTGAAGCGTAATGAGGCGGAGATGACCATGTTTAAGGTAGACAATGGTATCAGACTTTCCAAGATGCTTTTGGCGCAATACTGCGGTTTGCCTTTGAGTGAGGATTTCTCTTTGGCGGATGAAAATGGTGAGGCCATTGAAGTCACGGAGGCTGAACCTTATGATATGAATGATGTCTATAACAATAGAACAGAGGTTCAAAGTTTGGAGTTGGCCCAGAATATCTACAAACAAAAGGAGAAGGTGGAACGTGCCGCTTTGATGCCTACTGTAGCGTTGTTTGGTACTTATGCGGGCACCAATCCATCCACGAAACATGGTTTTGAGAAGGAGTTCGGATTCGATTGGCACGTGGGCGTTTTGGTGAATGTGCCATTGCTTCACTGGGGTGAGAGCATCTACAATCTGAAGGCTGCCAAGTGTGATTCCAAGATCGCTCAATACAAAGAAGATGATGTGAAGGAAAAGATCGAGCTTCAAGTGAGCCAATCCTCTTTCAAACACTCTGAGGCAATCCGTAAGTGGGAGGTTTCCAAACGTAATTTGGAACGTGCGGATGAGAATCTTCGATATGCGACAATCGGTTTCAAGGAGGGTGTTATTCCAGCATCTAATTTGTTGGAGGCCCAAACCGCTTGGTTAGCCGCCAATTCAGATAAGATTGATGCTGAGATCGAGGCGAAGATGAGTGAAATCAATTACCAAAAGGCTATTGGAAAATTAGGAAAGTAATAATAAAAACATAAAATGAGTAAGTTCAATAATTTAAACAAAGACGTCAATATGCTAGTGGCATTTGTCGTTTTGCTCGCCCTAGTGGCAGGTGTTGTTTTGGTGGGTATCTTTATGATTAAGCCAGAGAAGGAGGTGATTCAAGGAGAGGTGGAGTTCACTGAACTTCGTGTTTCCGGAAAAATTCCTGCCCGTATCGAGAAGTTCACGGTGAAAGAGGGACAATATGTTGCCGAGGGTGATACATTGGTTGTGTTGAATAGCCCTGAGATTCAAGCTAAGTTGTCTCAAGCGCGTGCCGCTGAGAAGGCTGCTTCCGCGGTAAACCAAAAGGCTTTGCGTGGCGCTAGCGAGGAGCAAATCAAGGCCGCTTATGAAATGTGGCAAAAGGCGAAGGCTGGCTTGGATGTCGCTAAGGCATCATTCGAGCGTGTGCAAAAAGTTTATGAGCAAGGTGTAGTCCCTGCCCAAAAGAGAGATGAGGCTGAAGCTAATTACAAAGCGATGTTGGCCACTGAGCAGGCTGCGAAGTCTCAATATGACATGGCGATGCGTGGTGCGGACCAAGAGGATAAGGATGCCGCTTTGGCGCAATTGTCTAGAGCGCGTGGCGCTGTCGCTGAGGTGCGTTCCTATATGTCAGAGACTGTATTGACCTCTCCAATCTCTGGAAAGATCAGTGAAATCTTCCCTCAAAGGGGTGAGTTGGTAGGTTCTGGAGCTCCTATCATGAATGTGATCGATACCGCTGATGTTTGGGTGACCTTCAACCTAAGAGAGAAGGATTGCGCGGAGTTCTTGGAGGGTACTGAGTTCCAGGCGTTCGTTCCTGCTTTGGGCAATAAGGAGATCTCTTTGAAGGTGAACTATATGAAGGATATGGGATCTTTCGCCGCTTGGAAAGCGACTAAGGTTTCCGGAGAGTTTGATTCTAAGACTTTTGAAATCCGTGCTGTTCCGACTGAGAAAGTGGATGGCTTGGTATCAGGTATGTCAGTAATCGTAAAACGATGAAAAACGTAACGTTACATAGAATATGGATGATTATGAAGCGGGAGTGCAAGCGCATCATTTCGCGCAAGCTCTACATCTTCTGCTTATTGATCATTCCACTGTTCTGCCTCTTCTTTTTCCTCTCACTGATGAACGAGGGTCTTCCAACGGAGATCCCTACTGCGGTGGTGGATGCGGATAACTCCGCTTTGTCCCGTAGGTTGTCCCGTCAGTTGGATGCCTTCAAGCAGACGGATATCGTCTTGCATGCGAAGGATTTTTCAGAGGCCAGAAAGTTGATGCAGAAGGGTGAAATATATGGTATCTATTATATCCCGGAGGGTTTTGAGCACGATGTCTTGTCCTTTAGACAACCCAAGGTGTCGTTCTATACGAACAATTCCTACATTGTGGCGGGTTCCATGCTCTTCCGTGATATGAAGACCCTTTCCGTTTTGGGTTCGGCGGCGGTTGGCCGAGAATTGAGATTGGCGAAGGGCGAGACGATGGAGCAGGCGATGATCGACTTGCAACCCATTGTCATAGACTCCCATCCGTTGGGTAATCCACAGGTGAATTACGCGATCTATTTGTGCAATGTCTTGTTGCCAGGTCTTTTGAGCGTAATCATCGTGATGCTGACGGTTTATATATTAGGTTCTGAGGTGAAGGAACAACGCTCCCGGGAGGTGCTCTCCATGGCGGGCAATGATATCTTTACCCTCCTGACGGGCAAGTTGATGCCATATACATTGTCGTTTATGCTGATGGCGACCTTCTATGATGTGGTCTTGTATCGTTTCATGGGTTTCCCATGCAACAATGGACTGGCGAATATGTTACTCATTTCCTACTTATTTGTATGGGCTTCACAGGCATTGGGTATATTACTCTACTCCTTGGCGCCGATCATGAGTATCTCTTTGAGTTTCGCCGCCTTCATTACGATGTTGTCGTTCTCCATCAGCGGATTTACCTTCCCTGTGGGAGAAATGCCTAGGTGGCTACAAATCGCCGCTAATTTCTTCCCATTGAGACACTATTTTGTCCTCTATGCGAACAATGGTTTGAATGGCTACTCGTTTCAATATGCATGGCCATCTTACGTCGCGTTGCTAATCTTTTTGTTCCTACCTATACTCATGTCGTTCAGATTGCGTCAGGTCTATCTGAACAGCGTCTATAAGGCGTAGGATAATCGTTTAAAGATAACTTAAAGATGATACAAAGATTTTTAAAACAGATAAAAGCTGGATTGTCCGACCTTTTGGTCGTATGGCGCGATGAGTTTTCGCTCGTTATACATGACAATGCGATTCTGATGCTCTTCTTTGTGGCGCCACTGCTTTACCCTGTCATTTATAGTTTAATCTATAACAATGAGGTGGCCCGTGAAGCGAAGATGGTGGTGGTCGATTACTGCAATTCTCCCGAGACACGTGAGTTCAGACGCATGTGCGACGCTACCCCTGATGTGAACGTGGTGGGTGTTTGTGCCAATATGGAGGAGGCGAAAGAGGCTTTGCGTAATAGAGAGGCATTCGGTATCATGGTCTTCCCTCGTGATTTCTCCAATGCTTTGGCGCATAAAAAACATGCTTACGTCGAACTCTATTCGGATATGAGTAGTCTTTTGTACTACAAGTGCTTCCTTTTGACCGCGACGGAGGTCTCTTTGGAGATGAATAAGGAGATTCAGGTGCGTGATATGAGTGGTGCGACGGCGCGTGAGGAGGAGGTCTCCACGACCCCAATCGAATATGAGGATGTCGCCTTCTTCAATCCCAAGAGCGGATTCGCCAGTTTTTTGATACCTGGCTTCTTGATGCTTTTGATCCAACAGACGTTGATTATCGGTATTTGTGCCTTGTCGGGCAGTCTATGCGACAAGAAGAAGTACCAAACCTTGGCGCCGCTTCTTCGTAGCAGACGTGGTTCGTTCCGCATCATTTTCGGTAAGGCGTTGTGTTATATGATGTTCTATGGACTGATGAGTGTGTACCTCTTGTGGGTGATCCCTACGGTCTTCAATTTGCCTCGCATGGGTGACGCATGGAATATTATTGCCTTTATGTTGCCTTATTTGGCGGCATGCATCTTCTTTGGTATGACGATCAGTATCTTCATCAAGGAGAAGGAGACGGCCTATATTTTGATTGCCTTCACGTCACTGATCTTTCTCTTCATCTCTGGTCTCTCTTGGCCAGGATGTGCGGTGCCTTGGTATTGGAAGTCCATCAGTTATCTCTTCCCATCCACTTTCGGATTACAGGGATTCGTGAAAATCAATTCCATGGGAGCCTCTTTGCCAGACCTGCGCACCGAGTGCATTGGCTTGATGGTTCAAATCTGTGTCTATTTTGTATTTGCCACTTTGGTGGTGAGACATAGAATCCAGAGGGAGGAGGTTTGATGAAATAATTGTTGTAGAGACGCGATTAATCGCGTCTCTACGTTTTTTGTGGTTTTGATGAATAAGGGGAGATTTGTACCTTTGCCTAAAATTATTATGTGATGATTAAGAACCTCATATTCGATTTCGGTAAGGTGCTCGTGGATTATGACTTCGGGCGTTTTTTTAGGAGATATATACCCGATGGGGAGCGTTGCATGCGCTTTGTCCCTGTGCTTTACAACGAGGAGTTGCAACGTGCCTTGGATAGGGAAGTGCGCCCTTTCGATGAGATCATGGAGGAGGTGATTCGTAACAGCCGTGAGTTCGAGCCTGAAATACGTATCTTTTGTGAGCGCTATCAAGAGATTATCACCCAAGAGGTGCCTGGTATGCGTGAACTGCTTTTGCAGTTGAAATCGGAGGGCTATAAGCTCTATGGCTTGACCAATTGGTGCAGCAAGGTATATGATACCATCAAGCAGTTTGAGATATTCGAATTATTGGATGGCTATATCATCTCTTCCGAGGAGAAGGTGATAAAACCAGAGGCGGCCATCTACCAACGCCTCTTTGAAAAATTCAGTTTGAAACCAGAGGAGTGTGTCTTCGCCGATGATCGTCCGGAGAATATTGAGGGAGGTAAGGCTGTCGGTATGGCGGGCATTGTCTTTAAGGACGCTAAACAATATGAGCAAGAGTTGCGGTTGATGATAAATCAATAAAGTCTGTCCCTATTTCTAAATATTTATAAATAATCTGATATCCAATGGATGAAAAGATTCTTGTGTTGCACGTAAAGAAGGGTTATGAGGATCGTGGCCGTCACATGGAACAAATGCTGACCAAAAGAGGGCTCTCTTTTACCTATGTCTTGGATGGTGATATCCCTGACTTAGTGGGAGACGATGTGAAGCGGCTTTTCAGCGGCCCCGATATGGGACGTATGGGCGCACAGACCTCTTGCGGCATGAAACATTTGTTGGCTTATCGATACATCCTCGATCACCAGCTGAAGGGAGCTTTGATTCTGGAGGACGATATGCTGCTTTTCAAGAATTTCGAGAAGGTGTTTGCGGCGTGTATGCGTGAATTGGAGGTACGCAAACTGAAGAATGCGATCCTCTCTTTTGAGGATAGCAGCCTACGGTTCGTTTCCCGTAGTGAACGCAGAAGGGGACAACACCTCTACGCACATGATCGGGATCGTTATGCGGGAGCCTATTACTGTACGCGCGAAGCCGCCCAATTGATTTTGGATTATGTGGAGGAGCATACGTGCCATATACCTATCGATCTCTTCCATACCTACCTCATTGAACATACTGACCTGAATTATTATTGGTGCCATCCTTGTATCGCCACACAAGGCACGCAAACCGGCCTTTTCGGCTCTTCTACCAGCGAAAGGGATCGCAAGAAACAGAAACATAAACGACGTACTTGGCGGATGAGACTTGCTTATAAGAAATTTGTCACTTTGTTCCGCTAAAATTGTCGTCTATATGATGGAGAGAATGAATGGTTCATTCTCTCTATTCCCTATTGTTATAAGTACATGAAAAAGGAAGGTCGGCCACCTCGCGGCGTCCGACCTTCCCAATTTGTTTTCAGAATTTAGATGATTATCTGCAGATGAACTTTGAAGTTACTTCAGTGTTCAAATTTCTCAAGACGTATACGCCTGTAGAACCTGCGGTTTGTTTAATTATGTCGTTCATGTCATCACCAGCCTCAATCTTCACTTTGCCAAGGTATTCACCTACGGTGTTGAAGATTGCGTATTCGCCGGTCATCGTATTGTTGCTGATGCCCTCAAGACCCATAGCAGTTCCGCAATCCTTGCAAGTGAACTTGATGTAGTCAACGTTTCCGTAAGGGCCGTCGAATACCAAGCGGATGATTTGTTCTCCCTCTTCCAATCTTTGAGAAAGGCTACCATCGATAGTTGAGTAAGTTGTCCAATCAGCACCTTGTGGGATAGAGATGGTGGAAGTGATCTTGCTTGATTGACCGTTCTTTACCAACTCCAAGTGGAACTTAGCCGCATCGCTACCAGAAGCGACGTTTGCTTCGTAAGCGTAGTTGCCAGCCTTCTCTACCTTCACTGTGTACTCCAACCACTCGTTAGCGGCGGTGTAACCAATTGCGTGACCACCGTTAGGCATCTTCACGATATCCACACCTGAGCCATCTTGACGGTAGTCGTCGCCACCATCCTCGGCAGCACCCTCGTTTTTGTCGTCGGAATCGTAGAAAGAGATTCCTGCGCAACCACGGTCGAAGTCCTCTGCTTCCAACACACCTGGCAACTCGATAGCGCTTGATCCGTAAGGAGCGCGAGCGTCGCAAACTGTTACTGAAGCGTTTGACTCAGACTTGTTACCCTTCTTGTCGAACACGGTGATGGAAACCTTTGCCACACCTACCTCGTCTGCAGAGAACTCATATTCGTAAGGTGCGACATATTTGTTCACCAAAAGCTTTCCGTTCAAGTACATATCCACGTGGTCAACACCCTCTGTCGCGGCTGCGTCCACAGTGATCTTTACCTTTGTGCCTACCTCCACGCTCTCAGCAGAAAGCTTGATGGATCCGCTAACGGATGGGCCTCCCATTGTAGGAGCCTTGGCGTTCTTAGCGGCGTCAGTCTTCATGTAGTTCTCCAACCAAGTCATGGCAGATCTCTTCTGACCGTTTCTGATCAAACCTGAACCATTTACCCAAGTTGAACCATATTGCCATCCCCAAAGGGTAACACCTGGTACGAAGTCTGCCTCCCACATGATAGGGAATTGCTCGGAGTATCTTGTGTAGAATACTTGGTCGTCTGATTTCGCGATATCGTACTCTGTGATGTAGATAGGCAATTGGATTTTGTCGTGAATTTCATACAATGCACTCTTGAATTGAGCGCCACCCATATCGTTCAAGTCGTGGGATTGACAACCTGCTGCGTCGATTGGTGCCTTACAAGCTTTCAAGCCATTAACAAGGTCAATGAATTGTGACTTCTGCCATTGGAAAGTGTTGTAGTCGTTGTAGATCAAGATAGCATTGGGCCAACGCTCACGTGCCAAACGGAACGCCTCGGCGATCCATTGGTATGAGTTCGGATCGCTGGTATAAC
>JAKSKY010000045.1 GCA_024401515.1 Paludibacteraceae bacterium
AGAAAACAGAGGGTGCCACCCCAGTATTCACACAAGTGATTAGATAACCCATGAACGTAGGAGATAGGGGCCGATCATGAACAAAGATAATAAAGGGCAAATAATTCTCTACCAAACGGAAGATGGAGAAACACGGCTTGAGGTACAACTTCAAGAAGAGACCGTGTGGCTTTCCATAGACCAGATGGCAGAATTGTTTCAACGAAATCGTTCCACTATAAGCCGCCATATAAAGGCTGTTTATGAGGACGGAGAACTCACCAAAGAGACGACGTGTGCAAAATTTGCATGCGTCGTAAACCGAGGCATGCGCGGCACTGTCGAAGACGAAATTGATTTCTTCAATCTCGACATGATTATCTCTATCGGATACCGTGTTCATTCCCACAGAGGTGTACAATTCAGGATATGGGCCTCACAGATTTTAAAAGAATATATAACGAAAGGATTCGCCCTAAATGACGAGTTGCTGAAGCAAGCAGGAGGAGGCAACTATTTCGACGAATTGCTTGCGCGCATCCGCGACATCCGATCATCTGAAAAGGTTTTCTATCGCAAAGTATTGGCTATTTATGCCACAAGCATAGACTACGATCCTCGAGTGGATACGACACAACAATTCTTCAAAACGATACAAAACAAAATGCACTTCTCCGCTCATGGGCACACAGCTGCAGAGGTCATCTACGAACGTGCTGATGCAGAAAAAGATTTCATGGGATTAACATCATGGACGGGGGCCCTACCCAAACGTTCAGATGCGGAGGTAGCAAAGAACTACCTCAACAAAGAGGAGCTAGACACATTGAACCGCATCGTGAACCTATATCTTGAATTTGCGGAACTCCAAGCCCAGTCACATATTCCAATGTACATGAAGGACTGGGTACAAAAACTCGATGATTTTCTTAGACTCAGCAACAGAGAATTGCTCACTCATGCAGGTAAGATCTCCGCAGAAGTAGCCAAGCAAAAGGCTGATATGGAACATGCGAAGTTCCAAGAACGAACAAAGAGCCTCCTCTCTCCCGCAGAAATTCATTTCATCGACCAGTTTGAGGCAGAACAAAAAAGATTAAAAGCAAATAATAAACAATAACCCATGAACGTAGGAGATAGAATTCCAGAGATACTTGGTATTGATCAAAACGGTAAGGAGATCAAGAGCAGCGACTACCGTGGTCGCAAAATAGTGCTCTACAGTTATCCCAAAGCCAATACCAGCGGTTGCACGGCTGAGGCTTGTTCCCTTCAAGCCCACAAGGCGGAGTTGGAGGCCAAAGGATACGCCATCATCGGTGTGAGCAAGGATAAACAGGAGACACAGGCGAAATTCGCCGAGGCGCAAGGTTTGGAGTTTCCGCTCATCGCGGACACCTCCACGGAACTCTTGCAAACATTGGGCTGCTGGGGCGAGAAAGTGGCTTGCGGCAGAAGAACCATCGGCATCCTCCGTACCACCTACCTTGTCAACGAGGAGGGTGTCATCGAACGCATCATGGGTCCGAAGGAGATCAAGACCAAAATCCATGCGGAACAAATTCTAGAAATCATCAAATAAGCATCCCATGATCGATCAAATGATGGAGTTCAACAAGCAGTTCGTGGAAACGAAGGCTTATGAACAATACAAAACCAGCAAATACCCAGACAAAAAGATCGCCATAGTCACCTGTATGGATACCCGTTTGGTGGAGCTACTACCCGCCGCTTTAGGCATCAAGAACGGTGACGTGAAGATTATCAAGAATGCGGGAGGCACCATTACCAACCCATTCGATTCAACAGTCCGTTCCCTACTCGTAGCCATTTACGAGTTGGGCGTGAACGAGGTGATGATCATCGGCCACACAAGTTGCGGTGTGCAAGGCATGGATAGTCAAGAGATGCTCCACCTAATGCGGGAAAGAGGCATTGACGAAGAGCATATCTCCCTGATGAAGCATTGCGGCATCGATTTGGACTCTTGGCTGCACGGATTCGACGATACAGACGCCGCCATCCTAGAGACGGTGGATTTAGTGAAGAACCACCCACTCGTTCCCAAGGACATCGTGGTGAGAGGCTATATTATGGATAGTGAAACAGGAGCATTAAGAGCGATTGAAGCATGAGAAAAGAGAGCAGAGAGATGAGCGCAGAATGGGCCTTGGAAGTGTTGGACAAGGCACCCTACGTGACTGTCAGTATGACGGAAGAGGATGGCACGCCTTATGGACTTCCCCTTTCATTGGTAAGAACGGACGATAAGACCTTCTATTTCCATTGCGCATTAGAGGGCAAGAAGTTGGATATTCTTCAAAAGAATCCTCGTGTATGCCTTAGCGCCGTGACCAAGTGCAAACCGACCGTCGGTCCTAAAGATGGTAGTTTCACCTTAGAATTCAAATCGGCCATCGCCTTTGGTATCGCTGAAATCGTGGAATCGGACGAGGAGAAAATTGCGGCTTTGCGGGCCATCTGCGAACGATTCTTGCCTCAACACATGGATGCCTTCGAGACCTCCATTGCGAGAAGTCTTGGACGCACCGCTGTGGTACGCATCCAATTAACGGAACCTCCTGTGGGCAAGCGTAAACAATACGACGCCAACGGAGAGGAGATGAAGTGGCAACGTATGGAATAAAACTCTACGAAAATGAATCAAGAGACAGAAAACGCAGTCTATGCGCTGCTCGATCAGATAGGCGTCAGCTATGAGGTGATCCACCACGAGGAGGCGCATACCATGGAGATTTGCCAAGGCATCGAAAAGGATTTGGGCGCCCCCATCTGCAAGAATCTATTTCTTTGCAACCGACAACAAACGGATTTTTATCTATTGCTCATTCCAGGAGATAAAGTCTTCAAGACAAAATATTTATCTTCCCAACTAGGCTGTGCCCGCCTCTCCTTCGCCGGGGCGGAATTCATGGAGAGTCTGTTGCACATCCACCCGGGATCGGTATCCCCGATGGGACTGATGAACGACACGGAGAACAAAGTCCGACTCATCATCGACAAGGATTTGATGCAAGAACCATTCGTGGGCTGTCACCCTTGCCGCAACACCGCCACACTCAAGATTTCCATGCAGGATTTGCTGGAGAAATTCGCGCCGGCGGTCCATCATGATTACACAATTGTAGAACTACCCACAGAAGAGATATGAGCAAAAAAACAATATACAAAGAGGAGCAAGAACGATTCCTTGCGGAGATCAAGCAACAAGAGGGCGTATTAGCATTAGGTGGTGGCGTACTCTACAAAATCATTGAAAAAGGAGATGGAACACAATCTCCCTCGCCACGCAGCGTAGTCACCTGTCACTACAAAGGATCACTTTCCAACGGCAAAGTATTTGACGAAACCTTCACCTCAACCTGTCCGGCGGCTTTCCGTGTGAACGAGTTAATCGAGGGTTTTCAAATGGCCCTTATCAAGATGCATGTGGGCGACCATTGGATCGTCTATATCCCTGCGGAGAAGGGTTACGGTAGCCGTGGTGCGGGAAGCGATATTCCTGGCAACTCCACCCTCATTTTCGAGATTCGACTGATATCCATCGGTTAAATGAACTTTTCTCAAATGTTTCTTGAACTTTTTCAATCATTTTGGATTATTTTTTCACTTCAAACAAAGCAATTCGCAACTAAAAAATCATTAAATTTGCATCCATTTTTGTAACCAACTATTAATTTTTACGATTGAGATGCAAAACGTCACCAACAAGAAGCCTTCAGAATGCACCAATATCACAGAGGTGCGTAATGAAATCGATAACATCGACAAGGTAATTGTCACATTGCTTAGCGAACGTTTTCAATACGTGAAGGAGGTGGTTAAATACAAGGCGAATACCCCTGACAGTATCGTCGCATCCGACAGACGTAACGCAGTGCTTGCGCAAAGACGCCAGTGGGCTCAGGAATTAGGGCTAGATCCAGATGTGATTGAGGAGATCTATACCAGATTGATTCAATACTTCATTAGCGAGGAAATGAAAATCAAAAATTTATAATATACCAAAACAATGTTTAGAAAAGAGATAAAAGTATTGGATTGCACCGTCCGTGATGGAGGTTTGATGAACAAATGGCAATTCAGCAAGAATTTCGTAAAGAAGGTTTATGACACATGCGTTGAGGCAGGTGTGGATTACATGGAGATCGGTTACATCAGTAGCGAGGATCAATTCCCACGTGACCAATATGGACCATGGAAATTCTGTGCGGAAGAGGAACTTCGTGAAATCGTAGGTGACAACAATACCAACACCAAGCTATCCGTAATGGCTGATATAGGACGTATCAAGTTCGACGATATCCGCCCAAAGTCCGAGAGTGTCGTTGACTTGTTCCGTGTGGCTTGTTACGATTATCAAATCGACAAGGCAATCGAGTTGGCACACCACGTAATGGACAAGGGTTATGAGGCAACCATCAACTTGATGGCTGTATCAAAGGTGGCTGAGCGTAGCTTGAACGAGGTTTTGGAAGATGTAGCAAAGTCAAGAGTAGGAACTTTCTACTTGGTTGACAGCTTCGGTAGCTTGTATTCAGAGGATATCCACGGATTGATGGACAAATACATGAAGGCTCTTCCTGGCAAGACCATCGGTTTCCACGGACACAACAACCAACAATTGGCCTTCGCCAACACCATCGAGTGCATCATCAAGGGTGCGAATATGTTGGATGCTACCATGTTGGGTATCGGACGTGGTGCAGGAAACTGCCCTATGGAGTTGTTGATCTCCTTCTTAAAGAACCCTAAGTACAAGTTGAAACCAATCCTCCGCATCATCCAAGAGGAGATGATCCCTTTGCAAAAGCAAATCGACTGGGGTTACTTCATGCCTTACATGATCACCGGTTCTCAAAACGACCACCCACGTTCAGCGATGGCTTGGATGGACAGCGAGCAAAAGGACGACTATGTAGCTTACTACGAGTCAGTTATGCACGGTAAAGATATATAATGATATACTTGCGTCAATAACGAAGGGGAGCAGCACATGCTTCCCTTTGTTGTATCTATCCATGACATACCAATGACACGTATCGAAAGAGAAAAACAGACCGTTCGGCAAATGGTGGAGATTTACTGCCATGCGCACCACCATACGACTGAGATTTGCGAATCATGCGCCACACTGCTTGAATATGCCCATGCTAGACTAGACCATTGCAAATTCGGAGAAGAGAAGACAACTTGCAAAAAATGTCCGGTTCACTGCTACAAACCGGCCATGCGGGAAGAGATGAGAGGCGTAATGCGCTATGCGGGTCCTCGTATGATTTGGCACCACCCCATCGCGGCCATCCGTCACTTAATTGGTAAATAACCATTCAAATAACAATCTACAATGGAAGAGAATAGAAACCTCAACGTCAAGGCAGTTTGCGAACACAATGCGAAGATAAATTGCCCTTGCCCCAAAGAGTGCCCTCGACACGGCAAATGCTGCCTTTGTGTAGCGCACCATCGTGAGCACGGCAACCTACCCTTGTGTTTAAGGAATTTAGAGCCCGAAAAAAAAGAGGCTTAACCCAAAGAAATTCATGACGCCTCCTGATATAGCCCACTCCACCCAAGAAGAGCGACTCAACTTCGTAAGAGAAGCTTGGAAATGTCTCCACAACTGCGAATTGTGCGGCAAATGCCACATTCTTCGAGGCAGGGATGCGGAGAGTTTATATGCGGACTACATTGAAGGGAAACGTTCCTACTTGGAAATTTCTTTGGAAATAAGAAGATGAACGAAGCAACGTCAAGGGGGTAAAACAAAAAAGAAGGGCGGGAGAACGAATCTCCACAACAACCCTTCGCTGAGACAAATGTAATCAAAATTTGATTACAAAGAAATATTCGGCAAGAAAAAAGTTTCAACAAAAACAAATCAGAGCCAATCATGCTAGCCTATACCTACATAGAAAAGGGGAAATTCGCTCTCCTAGAAAAGGCCCAACCTCAGATTCTTGAGCCTAGTGACGCCATCATACGGGTCACCCTAAGCAGTATCTGCACCAGCGACCTACACATCAAACATGGCAGTGTTCCCCAAGCGGTTCCTGGCATTACCGTAGGTCACGAGATGGTGGGCGTTGTGGAAGCGATAGGATCGGCGGTCACCCAAGTCAAGGTGGGCGACCGTGTGACGGTGAATGTGGAGACCTTTTGCGGCGAGTGTTTCTATTGCAGACATGGGTATGTGAACAACTGCACCTCTCCCAACGGTGGTTGGGCATTGGGTTGCAGGATCGACGGCGGACAGACGGAATATGTCCGTGTTCCCTTGGCCAACCAAGGGTTGAACCGCATTCCGGATCGTGTCTCCGACGAGCAGGCGCTCTTCGTAGGAGATGTTTTGGCGACAGGCTTTTGGGCAGCCCGTATTTCAGAGATCAGCGAAGAGGATACCATACTAATCATCGGTGCGGGACCAACGGGCATCTGCACCCTACTCTGCGCCATGTTGCACCATCCGAAAAGAATCATCGTCTGCGAAAAATCGGAGGAACGACGCACTTTTGTGCAACAACATTACCCTTCCGTCCTAACCACCACACCAGAAGCATGTCTCGATTTCGTGAAAGCCCATAGCGATCATGGCGGTGCGGACCGTGTTCTGGAGGTGGCTGGCAGTGAAGAGAGCTTCCGATTGGCATACCAAGCGGCCCGTCCCAACGCAATCGTGACCATCGTGGCTTTATATGACCAACCTCAAATATTGCCCCTACCAGATATGTATGGTAAAAACCTCACCTTCAAGACGGGAGGCGTGGACGGATGTGACTGCGAGGAGATCCTCCAACTGATCGAGGCGGGGAAAATCGACACGACTCCCCTCATCACCCACCAATATCCTCTCAGCAAAATCGAGGAGGCCTACCGCGTCTTCGAAAACAAAGCGGATGGTGTGATTAAAGTGGCCATTAAAAACGACAACCCGACAATGCCCCATGACTGGGTATAATATAAATAGACAGAAACATGAACCAACAACTCGCCCAATTAATGAGGGCCATGATCCAATATGACGGAGGCGACGTCCCCCGCATCCAACACTTCGTGAAAGTGCACGATTTCGCGGCCACCATCGGCATAGCTGAAAAAATTGACGATGAGACCCAATTCATTTTAGAAGCGGCCGCCATATTACATGACATCGGCATACACCCTTCCGAGAAGAAATATGGCAACAGCCATGGCAAGCACCAAGAGGAGTTGGGACCTGACGAAGCCAAAAAAGTGTTAGCCGCAGTGGGCGGATTCACCCCTTCGCAAACGGAACGCATCTGTTGGCTCATCGCCCACCACCACACCTACAACAATGTGGTGGAGATAGACCACCGCATCCTCCTAGAAGCGGATTTCCTCGTCAACTCCCACGAGGACGGATTTACCCAAGAGGGAATCATCACCTTCCGAAACAATGTGTTCCGTTCGCCATCCGCCATTGAGATGCTGAATAAAATGTGGAATCTATAATCCTTCTCCATGATTACTCTAAAACCCAACCAAGGCATACCCAACGCGCTGATGTGGATGCTCGCCATGATGGCAGGCATCTCCGTGGCTAATCTATACTATTGCCAACCGCTACTGAATATGATTCGGGAGAATCTATCGCTGACTGAATTTCAAGTCAATTTAGTACCTGTGTTCACACAAGTGGGCTATGCGCTGGGATTACTGATTATCATCCCTATGGGAGATCTTTACAATCGCCGCAAAACCGTCCTAATGAGTTGTAGCGCACTGATCATCTCCCTGCTCACCATCTCCACGGCCCAAAGCATATGGGCGCTTCTAACGGGCTCCTTTTTAACCGGTTTCTGCTCCGTCACGCCACAGGTGCTCATTCCGTTCGCCGCCCTCTATTCACGTCCCGAAGAGAAAGAGCGGAAGGTGGGTATGATTTTAACAGGATTGCTGATCGGCATATTAGGTTCCAGAGTACTCAGCGGATATGTAGGCCATCTCTTCGGCTGGCGTGCCATGTTCGCCATCGCAGCCGCCTTCATAGGTATCTCCGCGCTCTTGGTGGTCCACTATTTCCCTGATGTCGCCCCTACCTATCAAGGCAAATTCACCTCGCTGATGAAGAGCATAAAGCAACTCATCAAAAATCATCCCCGTGCCCTATTCTACTCCATACGGGCCGCCTTCGCCTTCGGTTCATTCCTCGGCCTTTGGGGCTGTCTCGCCTTCCGCATGAAAGAGGCGCCCTACTTCGAAGGAAGCGATGTGGTGGGCATGCTTGGATTATGCGGCATGGCGGGTGCATTGACCGCCTCCAACGTGGGTAAATTGATTCCTAAATATGGGACAGAGCGTATCAACAGTTTCGGACTCTATCTCCAGATGGCGGCTTGGGTCATTCTCGCATTTTTCCACAACTCCTACGTTGGGCTCATCGCAGGCATCATCTTGATAGACATCGGTATGCAATGCATCCAGCTTAGCAACCAAAGCGCCACCATGAAACTATGTCCCGAAGCGACATCCAGGATGAACACCATCTACATGGTCACCTATTTCGTGGGAGCCAGTTTCGGCACATTCTTGGCAGGAACCCTCTGGAGCCTCTTTGGATGGTATGGCACCATCGGAGCGGGGATTTTGATGATTGGCGGATCGATCGCCACCATATTCATCTACCAAACTTTTATTCTAAAAGATAAATCCTAACACATCATACAACCATGAATTGTGAAACTAACAATCAACTAGGAGACGATGCGGAGTTGTACTTCTCCGTAGGACGTAGATTTCTTATCGGCCAAGGGGTGAAAAAAGATATCAAGAGGGCCAAAGAGTTACTCACCCAAGCGGCGGCTATGGGCCATCCGCTAGCGGTTCAACTACTCACCACTTTAGCGGAATCAACCTCCCCCAAGAAAGGGAAAGGTAAAAAACTAAACATCACCATACTAGCGGGCAGTCCCCGAAAAGGAGGAAATACAGATCTACTCGTCGAAGCCTTTGTTCAAGGGATAGGAACCAATCATAAGGTGGAGACCATCCGTGTTTCAGACCTCAACATACACCCATGCATAGGATGCAACGCCTGCTTCGCGAACAAAGGGAACCAATGTTGCCAGAAAGACGACATGACTGGTTTGTATAAAAAATTGGCGAAGAGCGACCTGCTCGTCATCGCCTCTCCAGTCTACTTTTACGGTCTGAGCGCACAGATCAAGACGGTCATCGACCGATTGCACAACCCTATAAGGGACTCCTTTAAGATTTCGCAAATGGCCTTAATCGCAGTAGGCGCCGCCACATTACCCGAGCTATTCGACGCGATCCTTACTGAATACAAACTATGTCTCAACTTCTTCAAGCTGGAGGATAGAGGCACGCTCTTGGTCCGTGGCGTCAAAGAGAAGGGGGAGGTATCACTCACCGACTATATCAACCAAGCTAAACAATTAGGAGCATCCATCTAATAGAGACTTTATGGCAAACGATTTTCAAGGCAAAGTGGCCATCGTCACAGGTGGTGCGCAAGGCATAGGCAGATGCATAGCAGAATCTTTCCGTAACGAAGGCGCGGCGGTATGCGTCATCGACAAACAACCAGGCGACCATTTCGTGGGCGACGTCGCCCAGAAGGAGGTATTGGAACAATTTGTTCAAGAGGTGATAGCGAAATATGGCAAAGTAGATTATATCATCAACAATGCCCTCCCCATTATGAAAGGCATCGATGAATGTAGTTACGAGGAGTTTCAATATGCTTTAAGCGTAGGCGTCACTGCCCCATTCTACCTAGTGAAATTGCTAGCGGACCATTTAAACGAAGGAGCCTCCATCGTGAACATCTCCTCCTCACGCGACCGCATGAGCCAACCTCAAACGGAGAGTTACACCGCCGCCAAAGGTGGCATCGCAGCCCTCACCCACGCTTTGGCCGTCAGCCTAGCCGGGGAAGCGAGGGTCAACTCCATCTCTCCAGGATGGATTGAAACACAATTCGCTTCATACGAAGGGCCGGACGCCACGCAACAACCTGTCGGACGTGTCGGCAACCCGATGGACATCGCCCACATGGTCTTATTCCTCTGCTCCGAAAAGGCAGGCTTCATCACAGGCGAAAACATCTGCATCGATGGCGGCATGACCAAGCAAATGATCTATCACGGAGATTGCGGGTGGAAATTGGAGGGTAGGTAGAGACGTTGCGCGCAACGTCTCCACAAAACAACAAACGAAAACACAAAAAAAAGAGCGCACCGTCACCGATGCGCTCTTCCCTAAATTGCTAGGCGATCAGCTTGGGATCGCCCTATTCTTACTTTCCGATCAACATAGCGCGAGAGTTACCATTTTCATCCAATAAGATGTAGTAACCAGGCTTCAACTCACCGCAGTAACCATTCTCGACAGTCACCTTCTTGATGAATCTACCCGTCACGTCGTATGCCTTGTAGTCACCATTCAAAACGGTGCTTTCTGACGCATTCATCTCTAGGCCGGAAGCCTCCACCAATCTGAAGGTAAAGTTATCGATATCGACATAGTCACCGGTAATCTCCAACTTCAAAACGTGTGTTCCATTGTACAACTTGTTCAACTCAGACTTAACGGTCGTGAATGTCTCCCAGTCACCGGTGTTTGGTACACTGATGGACTTAGCGCCAGGGATAATGTTCTCGTTATCCATATAAAGGGTGAAAGATGAACCATCATTACCGGAAGCGACCTTCGCCTCGAATGAATAGGTTCCAGATGTCTCCACATCCACGGTGTACTCAATCCACTCACCCTTTTGGGTATAACCGACAGCGGTCGCGTTCATATCCACACCCTCTTTACGGGTAGTACCGTTGCGATTCTCCTCATCGTTATCGTGGTAGGCGTTGCCCTCTCCACCGAAGTCAAACTCCTCCGCTTCAATGGTGCCAGGGATTGCGGCAGGCGTACCATTGAATGGTTTTTGAGCCTCATAGATGGTAATGGTCTTAGAAGCGGAACCGACCTCTTGGTTGTTGCTATCATAACCAACCACTGAAACATTGTGTGAACCCTCCGCTAAATCTTCCAAAGTAACCACTTTGCTGCCATCGCCCACCTTCTTATTGTCGACATAGACAACAATGCTTTGAATGGACTCATCCACAACAGTGACGGTAATTTCAACCTCACCCGGATCGTTGTTCTTAATCTCTTTCACTTCAATTTTAAGAGCAGGCTTGCCCTTACCACAAGCAGTTGTATATTGACTCACGAACTTCCAAATCTCACGGGAAGTGTGGTAACCACGGTTGGTTGGCTCGTGGTCACGACCTGGTACGGAAGCCAAGACAACATCCGCATCACACTCTCCACCACTCCACTTAGTAATGTTAGCGGACTCCACGGTGTATTTAGTCTTTTCCGTAGTCTTATTGTGTTTTGCCCAGTTTTCAGCGGTCGCCTCAGCACCGATCCAACCATTGGTCGGAGGGTAACTTACGACACCATCGCTCGTACCGTGGGTGTGGATCAAAGGTACGGGTCTTGTACCAGCCTCCACACGCGAGCCCATATATCCTGAAATAGGAGCAAATGCGGCAAAGTAATCGGGGATCTCATTCATACAGTGATAGGTAAGCATACCACCCATGGAGAATCCACTCATATAGACTCTGGTTCTATCAATCTTGTGAGTCTTCTCCAATTGCTCAATGATGGCAATGATATACTCCAAGTCTGACTTACCATTGATCTCCCATGTAGAACCCACAGAAGAAGGATATGCCACGATGAAGTCCGCCGTATCAGCGACAGTCTCCCATTGCGTCAACTCCCTTTGATACTTGATGTCCTGATTCATACCGTGGCAAGAGATCATCAACGGACGGTTGGTGTGCGCACCCTTAGGCGCATAGGTGGATACTGTTCTACCCAACACCTTGATATCCACATATTGACCGGTTGTTACGCCTGTCAAAAGCTCTTCCTTCACTTGTGTTTGGCTACCTTGTTGTTGGCCGCCTTGTTGCTGGCCACCCTGAGAACCTTGTTCTTGGCTGGATGAACCTGCTTTCTTAAAGTTGAAATAGTCGATATCCACAAAATCGCCCGTAATCTCCACCTTCAATACATGGACACCCTTGGTCAATTTATTCAACTTAGTAGTGACAGTCTTGAATGTCTCCCAGTCACCTGTGTTTGGCACATCGATAAATCCGCCTGGGGTTCCATCCGCACCTGGAATAATGAATTGGTTATCCATATAAAGGGTGAATTGCGCACCGTTGTTTCCAGATGCGACACGGGACTCCACCTCATACTCGCCATCCTCTTCCACCTCAACAGTATATTCAATCCACTCACCTGTTTGGGTGTATCCAACAGCCGTGTTGTTCATATCGACACCCTCGTTACGATTACCCTTGTTACGGTTCTCCTCATCGTTATCGTGGTAAGCGTTTCCCTCACCACCGAAGTCGAACTCCTCCGCCTCAATCTTTCCAGGAATCTTCGCTGGCGATCCATTGTAAGGCTTCTGTTCAGGCATAATCTTAACAGTTACCGCAGATGTCTTATAACTCTTATTACTACTGTCATATCCTACCGCATATACAGTATGGCTACCCTCCTTTACATTCTCAACCGTATAAGCATCTACATTAGAAGCGACCATCTTATCGTCCACATAGATTTCAACTTTGTTGATGTTATTGTTCTCCTTGGTCACATTGATTTCAATCTCACCAGGCTCAGACTCTTTGGAAGCGATAGCGGAAAGTCTCAAATCCACTTGAGCGACTGGGTTATCACCCAACAACTCCAACATCTTCTCAGCATAACGCTTACCCAATGTCTTATAACCATTCACTGTAAAGTGGTATTGGTCACCGGCAGCCTCACAATCCTTAGCGGAGATGACATGTGCGGTAGGAATGACACTCGGCACATTTCTGATTACATTATTGTGGCTGCTACATGGGCCCGTGTAACGAACCTCACCCACCAACAAAGGAACTTCTGAAGCCTTCAAACCTAAATCCTTCAACAAGTTCTCATAGACAGCCTTCAAACGGTTCGGCCAATTGGATTGACCGGTGTTAGTCTCTCCCTGATGCACCAAGATACCCTTGATGACACCATCCTTTTGAGCGATCTTACCCATTTCTACAAGGCGAGTGTAACCGTTATTGTTATATTGGGCTGCCGTATTTTTAAACCAGTCCGCCTCACCAGAGACGTAACTCTCGGCACCACTCTCGAATAGTTTGATATCGGCACCACCTACGGCAACGACAACGACACCCACACGGATGCTTGGATCCAATTCGGCCACCATGGTTCTACCGAAATTATCTACAGGACCGAAGCCTGAACTACAGTGCGCCAAAGGCGGAACAGCGGTATACCATTGTCCCTTCTTTCTACCTCCCGAACAATCATTGGCGGAGAATAAAAGTTGGAAACGTTCATCGATACCCTGCTTTTCAGAATTAGGCACACTAGCCGCACCCTCCATGTTGGATTGTCCGAAACATAGATAAATGTGGAAATTAGGATCTGGTTCAGCGAAAGAGAACGCAGATACTCCCAAAAAGCATAGCATTAGCACTATGCGTAAAAATCTGTTGTTTTTCATGGTTATAATTAATAATGGCTTTACGAATAAACTATATATTTCAACATCGCAAATATAACGAATCTTCCACCATCCAAATATGAATTTTCAATCAAGCAATAGGATTTTTTCCCTATTCACCGAGAAATCACCGTGATATATTCATGGGGAAGCTATTGGAACGCTTCACCTCCGCCATCACAAAAATAGAGTGCAAGCTGCCGATACTGTCAATCTCGCCCAAGGTGTTAAGCACCAAATCCTGGTAGTGATCCATATCACGCACATACATTTTCATCATAAAATCATACTCGCCCGAAGTGTTCCAACAATCCGTCACCTCCTCCATCGCGTTGATGGACTCTACGAAATGCAGACCATTCTCCTTGGAATGTTGCTTCAAGCGCACGTTGCACAAAACAATCATACCGCAACCCAACTTCTTGGGATCCAATACAGCAACATATTTCTTGATATACCCCAACTCCTCCAACCGTTTTTGCCGTTCGTGGACAGGGGATGTCGTCAAATGGACACGGTCGGCCAACTCCTTGGTGGTCAGTTTCCCATTCTCCTGCAATGCTCTGAGTATATCCAAATCGATCTCATCCAAGATTTCGTCAGAAATATTTCCTTTCATATCCTATTTTTAAAGTATTTTTTTCCTTTACATTTAACATTATCGCAGTAAAATTAGCATATTTTACCGAACTCACAAAGGATATTGCACAACCAAAATAATGCAAAGAACTTTGCAGTCGAAAAAAGAACTGAAACAGATGATACTACGCATAGCATTGATATTGACACTTGGATGCTTACTTTCTTGCCATACTCACCCGAACGAGGTGAATGCCAATGGGGGCGGTGCCTACATCGTCCCCATTGTTAAAGACTCCGTTCCACAGGATGAAGCTTCACCATATGACAGACTTCCGACGGGCGAAGAGTTCGAAGCCCTATTCGCCTACCCTCACAAGGTGGAGGATGGCAAGTTAATATTCAATATCGACCAACAACATCTAGAGATTCCGCTCCAAGGATTCTCCCCCATCGAAGGGCAAGTCTCCCTTTATCATAAATTGGGCAGTTACCTCACATCGGACGGAGTCTTATTTCAAATGGATGACAAGGGGAACCGTCACATTACCCGTGGAGATGGCTACCACAGTTTACGATATGTATCCGATAGCCTCCACGAGGCCTACATACCCGTCGGACCCATCTTTTGGAAAAAAGGAAACGAAGGAGACGATAGCAAACGGGTCACCTATTTCAACAGAGACACGCTCTTCCTCTCCTATCTATCACTCTATTTAGTCTATTAACCAACCATATTATATAAAATGAAGAAAATATACTTTTTAGCGGCACTATGCCTCCATTTCGCTTTGGGCCAAGCGGCCACCTACAAAGCGGCAGTCATCAACCTAAAGTCGGGCGCACAGATCAATTATGCGCTGGAAAATCTAGACATCACCCATCAAAACAAGAAACTCATCGTCACCTCACCGAAGGCCAATGCGGAGTTTAACCTATCGGATGTGGCCTCTTTCGAAGTGAAGGAGATCAAGGAAGTGGCAACCTACCTTTCCGAGGTGAAGGATTTCTTCGTACAATTCGACGGGGAGAACAAAACATTGAGCGTGAACCACTATACAGGTCGTGTCGACCTATTTTTCCCTGGCGGACAATTGCGCCAATCATTCAATGTGAAAGAGGGCGAAGCAATCGATTTGAGCAACCTACCACAGGCACTCTACATCTGTCTCTTCCGAGCCAATGGTCAAACCCTTAAAATCGTCACAAAATAATGAAGAGATATATTGTTAGTATATTGGCCATCGCCCTATCAGGACACATGGTGGCACAGACCTCCTTAAACGTCCAAAAGAAGGACGGTTCCAACTATGTCATCTCTTTAGATGAATTCGAAAAAGCCTCTTTCGATGATTCGGAGCCCACACAACCCGAGGTGATTATCCAAGAGGTGGAGAAAATCGTGGAAGTCAGAGACACCATCATCAATAACGTGGAGGTTCCTGTGGAGAAAATCGTAGAGAAGATCGTGGAAAAGCACGATACCATCATCAACCAAGTGGAGGTGGAAAAGATTGTCGAAAAAGAAAAAATCGTGGAGAAACATGACACCATCACCCAAACGGTGGAAGTGAAGGTTGAAGTGGAAAAACTGGTGGAGGTGCATGATACCATCATTGAAAACGTGGAAGTAGGCCCTCAACCAGAAGTTCAACTCTTCTGGTCAAACGCTAATGGAACCCCCATCGAGGCGATGACCTATTTAGGGGATAACATTTGGACACACAATGTTTCCCTCAAACAGGGTCGTTTCTACATCACAACTGAAGACGAAAACACCCACTGGGGCGCTTCCGCAGGCACAACCACCGTAGCTCAAAGCGGCACTTTAGCCAAGGGGTGGACAATGTTATATATACCCAACACCTTCGCAGGAGATTATAAATTCATATACAATGACAAGACTTTGAAATATAGTTTTGTCGATCCTGAGACATGGAGTTATGAAAAAACGGTGGAAAAAAATATCGAAAAGCATGATACCATAGAAATATCCGCCAACGATCCTTTGGTGTTTAAGAACAAAGCGGGCAAATTGTGCTATCGTGTCTCTTTTGAGGACGATGACCAATTGATGGATTTGACGGGTTCCTTGACAACAGGCGACGAACCGCTTAAATGGTCAGACCTGATCGATGACCCTCAATACGGCGGCTTGCTCCTTTACGGAGAGGATGGTTATGGCACCAATTGCACCTACACATTCATCGACCAATTCTCCGGATTGATGTCCGGATTCCAAGGTGAATTCACTGGAGCGGACCTCTCATGGGGAAACGCCTACTGGTCGGGAGGTTTAGCACTATCCAACTACTACAACTCATCCATTGAGGATGGTGGATACTTGACTCAATTGGAGGTCTATTCGGAGAGCGACCACGGAGGAGCTAATGGTTCCGACAATTTCTTGATGAGTTATGGATACAATGATGTGGTACAGACAGCGGTCTCATACGACAGTCGTCCCTACATCGGCAACATGTACGGAGAGTTCTCCATCGAATCCCTTTACGTGAACAACTCCATCTACCTTCTCCATTCGATCGGCTATGGAGATCAGTTCAACTCCGCCGCCAACGAGGAGACTCAAGTCATGTTTGTCTTGGAAGGATACAGAGACGCGGAAGAGGAGGAGTCCGCAGGAAGCGTGGTATTCTATTTGGTGAAGGATGGCGTGCCTGTGACGGAGTGGACCAAGGTGGATTGCTCCGCATTGGGTAAGTGTGACCACTTCAGGGTAAATATCACCGCTTCCGAGGATCAATCAGGCGAATACGGATTAAACGTTCCCGCCTATGTGGCATTGGATGATATTGTGATTTCAAGATGAAAAGAGGATGGTTATTAATGAGCATGGCGACATTGTTCGCTGTGCTCTTCGCCAATTGCAAGGAGAAAGAGATTGAGGAGGAGGACTCCGAAGCGACAACAAGCGACACAACAGACGCCGAGATTGTCATCGTACCCAAGGTAATTGAATATTGTCCAGGCTACTCGCAATTCATCGGAGAACGATTCCTCACTTGCGAGACAAAGGAGGCGATTTTGTCACAATGCACAGAGATACTATCTTCCAATAACGGAGATATAACCTTAGGCGGATTAGGTGGATATCTCACCATTGATTTAGGCACGAACGATCGTTCGCAAGACTACACCTTCCGATTCAACGGAAACGGATTCGACGACAACTACTGTTTGGTCAGCGCCTCAACGGATGGTAAAGAATGGATCCCTCTTAACGCCCCAGCGGATATTTCAACCGTCACGTTATCCTATGTACAAAACACAACACACAATCGGTATAGTTGGCGCGTAGATACGATCAAGAATTGCCGGAAGGTGGGTGTCAAGGAGATTTGCAACACGAAAATAACCTACGATTGGGACTCCACCGCCATCTGGTCCAAAGTGATCAACGGAGAGGAGAGGGCTATACTTCCCCATAGCAATGGCACCCCATTGCTCTATATCAGGGCGCATCAAGGCCCCTATTTCAATGATTTGCTAGGAACGCCAACGGGTCTTGCACCACAAGTTTCCCACACCTTGTGTGATAGTTTTGTCGTGCGGTCAGATGTCCGCTACCTGAAATTCCAGAATGCGTTCGACTCCATCTCCCCCATCACAGGAGAGTTCTCGCCTGAAATAAATAACTTGTCAGTTCTTTTTTAAATTACATAACAAATCTAAAGCCATTATGTGAAAATAAAATTGTAAGTTTGCGGAGAGGGTTGCCAGATAGGCGATCTAAAAACGATGACTGTTCAGAGCCATCGTTTTTTTATGAAACAAAGAAAACGAATGAATAGCGAGCGCACCTACATAGCCATCGACCTAAAATCCTTCTTCGCCTCCGTGGAGTGCGTGGAGAGAGGACTGGACCCGCTCACGACCAACCTAGTGGTTGCGGACGAGAGCCGCACGGAGAAGACCATCTGCCTGGCCGTCTCCCCCTCCCTGAAAGCCTATGGCATCGGCGGACGGGCTCGTCTTTTCGAGGTGGTGCAACGTATGCGTGAAGTCAATCGGGAGCGAAGGATGAAGAGCGCAGGCTACCGTTTGACGGGCAAATCCTACAACGATGACGAACTAAAAGCCCATCCCGACTGGGAGGTGGATTATATCGCCGCCCCACCCCGTATGGCCTATTACATCAAATACAGCACAAAAATTTACGAGATCTATCTCAAACACATCGCCCCGGAGGATATCCACGTCTATTCCATTGATGAGGTTTTTATGGATGTCACCAACTATCTTGCCACCTACAAGATGACAGCCCATGACCTAGCAATGAAGATGATCCGTGATGTGCTCGCCCAGACAGGCATCACCGCCACCGCGGGCATCGGGACCAATCTTTACCTCTGCAAGGTGGCCATGGATATCGTGGCGAAGCACATTCCCGCTGACGAGTACGGTGTACGCATCGCGGAATTGGACGAGATGAGTTACCGTGAAAAATTGTGGGACTACAAACCCATCACAAAATTCTGGCGGGTGGGCAACGGCATCGCCAACAAACTAGCCATCTACGGCATCGACACCATGGGCAAGATCGCCCGTCTCTCCGAGACGAACGAGGATTTTCTCTACCAACTCTTCGGTGTGAACGCGGAATTGCTCATTGACCATGCATGGGGCTGGGAACCCTGCACGATCGATTACGTGAAGGCCTATCGTCCGGAAACCAATTCACTCAGCAGCGGACAGGTGTTGCAGAGTCCCTATGATTTCAAGAAAGCGAGGGTGGTAGCCCACGAGATGGCGGATGCGGCAGCCTTGGATTTGGTCAGCAAACGGTTGGTCACCGACCAACTTGTCCTTACCATCGGTTACGATACGGAGAGCCTTACCAATCCAACCATCCGCACCAAATACAATGGACCTGTCACGACAGATTACTACGGAAGGGAGGTACCCAAACACGCCCACGGCACCGCCAATCTAGGCAAACTCACGGCCTCCTCAAAACTCATCACAGAGGCGGTCATGGAACTATTCGACCGTATCGTCCACCCCGACCTACTCATCCGCAGACTGAATCTCACCACGAACCACATTGTCAGCGAAGGGAAGGCGCAAAAAGATAAGAACGCACCCGTGCAATTGGAACTCTTCACCGATTACGAGGAGTTGGAGAGACAAAAGGAGGCGGAAGAGGCTTCTCTCGCCAAAGAGCGTCGCATGCAAGAGGCCCTATTGGATATCAAACAACGCTTCGGCAAGAACGCTATCCTCAAAGGACTGAATTTTGACGAGGGGGCCACCGCGGTAGAACGCAACAAACAAATCGGAGGACATAAAGCATAACAGAAGCCATGAAAGAGAACTACGACGATATCATCCACCTACCTCACCACGTATCGAAGAAGCGGACACAAATGTCGATGATGGAGCGTGCGGCGCAATTCGCCCCCTTCGCGGCCTTAACAGGCCACAATGCAGCCATCGCCGAGACCGCCCGTCTCACGGATAGCGCCATAGCGTTGGAGGAGAGTGACAGCCGAGCCTTGAACGACAAATTCACTCAACTCTTAGCCCACATCCAAGAGGAGCCGAAAGCCTCCTTCACCTACTTCGTGGCGGATGACAAAAAGAGTGGCGGGAAGTATGTCACGGTGGAGGGTAGGCTTAAAAAGTACGACGAATACCACCAAACCATCCAATTGACCGACGGAACTGTCATTGCGTTAAGGGATGTTTTGGAGATTGAGATAAATTCAGAGGAATAATTTATAATTTTACTAAAATCAATCCGTTATTTATTTGTTATAATTTTCGAACAACATTTATTTGGGAAAAACTATATGAAACACTCACTCACCACCCTACTTCTCTTTCTGTCCCTCCTCTCTCAAGCGACGGCTCAATCCATGATTTTCATGCGAGGCGATTGGAAGTGTATGAAAGAAGGAAAGGAACTCTATGTGTATTATCAAGGGCCAGATGTCGCTGAAATCACAGTGCCTGAAAGGATAAAAATATCCGAAAGCGAAAGTGTCAGAGTCACCATTATAGGCAAAAACGCTTTTAAGGATTTAAGCAATCTAAACAAAGTGACAATCCCTGACAATCTGAAAGCTATTTGCGTCAGTGCCTTCGTCAATTGTCCTAATCTGACAAAGATAAATCTCAACGACAAGGTAATCGTGAGCGAAAGAGCTTTTGTGGGCACACCGAACCACGTCACGCCTCCAACACCACTCTATAATCAAATTGTACTGAGATATATCGGACCAGAAGGAAAGACTTTTGATTACCCACAATCCGCGCAAATCCCCCAAGAGAATCTCCCCTATATCATAGTAGCCACTCTCAATCCCGAAATGAGTATTTATTCACACACCATACGCCGCACAGATTGTATGGATTGTTCTATTAAAACAATAAGCAACAAAATAGACGATCGGGTAATAAGAGACCTTTCTCAAAGTGTCGGCAAACCATGTTATGTCACAGCTGAATTGAAGGATAAAAAAGGGAACTCAGAACCTTCAATACCCATTGAATTCACGGTCATTAAATAACACAAAACTCCCCCGCACCGTCACGGCTAACGCGAGGGAGTATCTTCCGTATTTGGATAGTTTAATTAAACGGATAGTAAAATCAATATTTGAGCTGTTAAGATTCTCATAAACATCGTGAGCGGATAGACTGTGGCATAGGACAAAGCAGCTTTGCCTTCAGTAATAGAGTTTGCGAAAGCCAACGCCGCAGGATCAGTCATGGAGCCTGAGATCAAACCCATCAACTGATGCGAATCGAATTTACAGACGAATCTACCAATGATAGCGGCTAAGATGATTGGGACCAATGTGATAAGCGTACCACACAAGAACCAAGAGGAACCGTGCTCCATCAATGTCGCAAAGAAAATCTTTCCTGAACTCAATCCGACAGCCGCCAAGAAGAGGGATATACCCATCTCCTGCAACATCTTTTTCGCACTATGCGTCGCATAGGTCACAATTCCGAATTGAGTGCCATAGCGGCTCATCAAGATGGCTACGATCAATGGGCCACCCGCCAAACCCAACTTCACAGGAACAGGGATCAATGGCAACGGGAAAGGGATGGAACCTAGGATGACACCTAACATAATACCCAAGAAAATCGGTATCAAGAATGGATCGCACAATTTTCCCTTGTTGTTTCCCACAAAATTCGAGGCCTTTTGGATGCCCTCCTCGTTTCCAACAACTACCAATATATCCCCTAAAACCAACTGCAAAGAATCGGAAGGGAATATGCTCACATCCGCACGGATGATGCGAGAGATATTGACATTGTAGTTTTTTCTGAAATTGATCTCGCCCAGCGTCTTTCCATTGACATCGGACTTGGTCAAAGTGATTTTCTTGCAAATCATATTCTTGTCCAGATATTCCCAATCCCTACTCTCCATATTGATTCGGGCGCCTGTACACATCTCCACCTTAGGAGCATTGGATTTCTTGCAGACAATGAAGAGCCGATCACCTAAAGAGAGCTGAGACTCATCACTAGGGACCTCCATAAACTGCGAGTGGGTATGATAGAGTCTTGTCACGACGAAATCGAAGTTCAAGATCTCCTTGAGAGCTCCCAAGGTGATGCCATCGCACGAAGAATTACTTAATTCAACCGCAAACATATCCATCTCCTCCTTCTTCTCACCATTGGCCTCTTGCACATTGTTTTTGAAGATTTTATTCAAGACAATGCAGACAAAAATCACACCCATCACACCCATCGGATAGGCGATGGCATAACCTGCGGAAAGGAAATCAGCGGCCGTACTATGCAAATCCGTGTAAGTTTGCTGCGCAGCACCCAAACCTGGTGTATTGGTGACCGCACCGGACAAGATACCCACCATAGAGGCCAAATCAATGTGCAGAACCGTTGATAGCAGGAATGCCA
>JAKSKY010000046.1 GCA_024401515.1 Paludibacteraceae bacterium
TCATTCCAGGTGCCGAGGAGGTTGATTTGAAGAAGGCTGCGAAGGTCTCCGGCAACAAGAGTTGTGCCATGATCGCCATGAAGGAGCTGCTCGGTCTTACGGGCTATATCCGTGGCGGGTGTTCTCCATTGGGCATGAAGAAGAATTTTCCGACCTACATCCACACGACTGCTTCTGGTTATGATTACATCTATGTCAGTGCGGGTATGCGTGGTTTGCAGATCAAGATGAACCCCAATGAGTTGATTAGTTGTTGTGCGATGACCATAGCGGATTTGATTGCGGCGGAGTAAAAACGGTGGATCGAAGGTAGAAAGTGGATTCTGGGAAGTCTTTGAAAACCAATGAAACAAACGTTGTTTTGCATATTATTCGTCTGCGTTTTCCCTCTGATTTCTTGTCAAGAATATCATGCGGAGAAGTCTCCTTTGGAAGAGATGGTCAGTGACTATGTGGAAAAGGAGTTCCCTGGCTGGTTGGATTCAAGGCACGAAGGAGATACATTGTTCCTTAGTGTCTATTTTACTCTTTATGATAGTAATTGGTCAGTTCCAAGAATCGACACTACAGTAGACTTGGATGTGGTTGCGTTAGTTGGTGGAGCCGTGAACAGGATGATTTATCCGGAGTATTACCTACTTCCTCCTCCGCCATATCTGCCGGAAGATGATACGACATACGAGATAGAAGCGTATGAGCAATCTTTGAATGAGGCTGAGAAGTATATCTACGGGAAGGAGTCTGTTCCTCCCGTCTTCAGAGATGATCAAGAGAAATCTGATTACTATGATGTTATGTGGGAGTCTCTAATGTTTGCCATTGACAGCCTATATTTGCTTGATCATGCTTTGATTGGATGTACCTATTATGGCCCCGTACAGGTTGTTGTTTTAGCAGATTCCCAAGTAGATAAAAAATTAGTCGCATCCTTTCTAAAAGGGGTGGATGTGTTGGATCTTCGCCCAAGATATATTGGGTATAAGCGGAACGTGGAAGATGATGAACAACATTTTGTTGGTGGTGGGGAACCTCTCAATTATTACAGTGTAAAATCGGATGGACAATTCAAACGTGTAGCCAGAATTGTAATGGAGTAACACTGGACGAGTTTGTTATTTATGGTAGGTTAACAGATCTTGCCGTATCCGATACCCATTTTGTCTTGGTTCAATTTCTCCTCCAAATAGGTTTGCACGTGGCGGATGCGCTTCTCCTCGAAAATCTCCTCAATGGTGATCATCAAGCCCGTCTCAAGCACATCGTTGAACTCGTCGTTGATGCAGGAACCGAAGGTGCGCATGGTAGGCGATAGGGACATGTAGGCATTGATGAGCGGTGGAATATTGAATCCCAACAATTTAATTTGTTTCTTTAAGATAGTGTAATCCTCCTTATAGGATTCTCCGCAGAAGCATTGGGCGATTTCCTCTCTCTTCTCGTTGAAAACGACTGGTTTTTTAGGGAAGATAATATGTTCTTTATCAGGGAAATATTTTTGCATGAAGTAGGTGATGTAGGCTCTAGCCTCATCCTTGAACGAGGGGTAGATGGTCGCTTTCCCGAAGAAATATTTTGTTTGAGGAATGGTGATCATCAATGCGCCTAAACCATCCCAAAGATTGTCCAAGGCATAGAGGCTCTTGGCGCCCATGCGGGAGGATTGGTATTCGGGGCGGACAAAGGAGCGTCCCAATTCAATCGTGTAGGGAAGATAGTCTTTGATGAATTGATCGGAGTAGGCGAATAGATGGGAGGAGGTGAGTTTTGGGGTTCCATCCTCGAAAAATGAAACTTCCGATCCGTGAATGTAACGGTAGCCTCCGATGATCTCCTTCTCTTCTGGATTCCAGACGATTAGCTGGTGGTAGGGATGCTCCATCGTGTCATATTCATCGATGTCGCAATCCAGTCCGACGCCTCCGCCTGCTGTGCGAAAGGATATTTCGCGTAGACGGCCAATCTCTCTCATCACGTTAGGGGAATCGTGGTGGGTGACAACGTAGATTTCATTGTCTCCCTTATTCGTTTTACGCAATAGTTTATCAGCCGTCAATTCCTTGACAAGTAAAGCAGTGTCGATGGGTGCGATTATCTCTTTCATTTGATTCGCTTTTATGTTTTTCGGGGAAGCTAATCTATCGTCATAGGTTATACGTAACCTCTTTTAGCCATTCGGCCCATTCTGTTTCGCTCTTCTCTTTGGTGAACGTTTCGTATGGTATTGGTTTGCCTACTTTTACTGTAAATGTCTTGTCCTTTTGTTTAAATAACTCATCCGCAAGGTACAGCATTTCAAGGTTTATCTTGATGCCTAGTTTTTTTCTGTAGTAGGCCAGGTTGTAAAAGAACTTTGAGTTTCTTCCCTCGAAAAACAAAGGTACAATATTTCGTTGATATTGCGTAGCCTTTTTCACGAAAGTTTTTTTCCATTCATTGTCTTTTATCGTCCCGTCCTGTTGACGTCTTGAACATTGACCGGCTGGAAAGAACAAAATGGCGGCGTCCGATTCGCAGGCCTCGTTGATGAGGGTTCCCGTATTCTTCGCCTGACCTCCGATTTTGCTGATGGGAATGAAATTGTCTTTTAAGTTGTCTATATACATAAGGAAATCATTCACAGGCACTTTCACATCTTTGTAATAGGATGTCAGCACTTGGATGAGGGCGATTCCGTCCGCTCCGCCCAAGGGGTGGTTGCTGGCGAAAATCACTTTGGAATCTTGGGGTAGGTTCTCCTCTCCCACGATGTTGAATTTGATGTTGAAATGTTCTCGAAGGAGCGTCTCCGCGAAATCGTGGCCATAAAGATGCCCGTAAGTGCGGAAAATATAGTTGATTTCGTCTTGGTGAAGAATCTTTTTGACGTAGTTGATGAGAAATCCGGGAATTTTTTTTGTGATTCCCGGAAATTTCGCCTCTAAAATCTCTTCGATGTTGATCTTATCTGTTGATGAGTTTTCGCTCCCCATATTGCTCCACTTTTAGTATTCGTAACGCAAATATAACGTATTTCCCTATAAAAACCGCCTATAACGTAGTGTTTCCGCTCTGTTTGTAAGTTGTTGAAAAATAGTCAGTGTAGAGTTAAAAAAAAGTGAAGTGGGGCATTGTGGGGGAAAAGTAAATATTATATCTTTGTAACATTCGAAATAGACTGAATCGTATGCAACAGTTTTTAGGTAACATAGAAGCGAAATTGGACGTGAAGGGACGCGTGTTCGTTCCTGCCGCCTATCGTCGCTCTCTTGAAAAAGAGGGAGGCACCTCTTTGTTCCTTCGATTGGATGCTGTTGCGAAATGTGTGAAACTCTACCCGGAGGCGGAGTGGAACAAGTTGAACGAGCAGTTGAGATCTAAACTCAATTTGTGGGACAGAACCGATCTAAGCGTTTATCGTCAATTCATGGCGAGTGTGGAACAGGTGGAGTTGGATGCCAGTGGACGCGTCCTTCTTCAGAAGAGACACATTGACGCTATCGGTGTCGCCACGGATGTGCTCTTTGTGGGCGTGGGTAGTTATTTCGAGGTGTGGAGCAAGGCGAACTTTGAGGCGGGTCTTTTGGATGACGCTGGCTTCTCGGAGGCTTTGCAAGCTAAAATGGGTAATCTAGCATTCTGATGGATATGGAGACTGTATATCATACACCGGCACTTTTGATTCCTTGTATGGATGGACTCTCCATCGATCCGGATGGAACATACGTGGATGTGACCTTCGGAGGCGGAGGACACTCCCGTGAGATATTGAGCAGGCTCTCCGCCAAGGGTAGGTTGCTCTCCTTTGACCAAGATTTGGATGCGGCGAAAAATGCCTTTGATGATCCTCGTTTCACCTTTGTGAGAGGAAACTTCAAACATTTGTCCAATTTCTTGAAATATTATGGTGCGGAGAAGGTGGATGGTATTTTGGCCGATTTGGGTGTCTCATTCCACCATTTCGATGATCCGACGAGGGGATTTTCTTTCCGTTTCGATGGTGATTTGGATATGCGCATGAATCAGTTGGCGAGGGTTTCCGCGGCTGATGTTTTGAACGATTATGAGGAGGAACGCCTCATGACAATATTTAAGCTTTATGGAGAGTTGGACGGTGCGAAACGTTTGGCTGCCGCTATCGTGAAGGCGAGAGGGGTGAAGAAGTTCCGTAAAGTGGCTGATTTGTTGGAGGTGGCTGATCCGTTGGTAGGCAAGGATAGACAAAAGAAAGATATGGCGAAGGTTTTCCAAGCCATTCGAATTGAGGTGAACGGTGAGATGGATGTCTTGAAACGATTCTTGTCGCAAACGGTCTCTTGCTTGAATCCTGGTGGACGATTGGTGGTGCTCACTTATCATTCATTGGAGGATAGATTGGTAAAGAATTTTATGCGTGCGGGCAATATGGAAGGAAAGGTGGAGCAAGATTTCTTCGGAAATCGTTTGTGCCCATTCCGTTTGGTGAATAACAAGCCAATTGTTCCGGACGATGCTGAAATAGAGGCTAACCCAAGATCACGTAGCGCAAAATTGCGTATCGCGGAGTTGTTGGGTGAATAAAATGATGTGATGTATGGCTTTAGAACGACAAAAAGAGAATCTGAAAGGTGCCGCTTCCATGTTGGGAGGCCTCCTCAAGGAGGTGATGACGGGAAAAATCGTATACCGCGATTTTTTGAAGCGTCAGGCATTTGTGATTGTCATGATTGTCGTCTTCTTGATTTGCTACATTGGACTTCGCTTTACGTGTGAGGATCAGATTCGACAAATCGATCGCCTTCAGACAAAATTGAAGGATGTGAAGATGGAGGCGTTGTCCCGCTCGTCAGAGTTGCTTGGTATGGGTAAACAATCCCAAATTAAGAAAATGGTAGCGCTTCAAGACTCTTTCCTTTTTTCTTCTGAGATACCTCCGTTTATTATCTCAAAATAGTGGTGGATATGGCAGGAAAATCGGATGGAAAAGATCAAATGAGGTTGCGTGCCTTCATCGTTTTGGGATTGTTGGCTCTCTTCGTGATACCATGTTGCGTCGCTATGTATATGACGATGCAGGTGGATGGTCCGACATGGAGAAGCTTGTCGCAAAAGATTAAGAACGACAGTGTGGTGGTCCCTCAAGTAAGGGGTAGCATCTATGCGAGTGGTGGACAATTGTTGGCAAGTTCGATCCCGGTATATGTCCTTTATATGGACTTTAAGGCCGCCCCGTTGAAGCGTGACACTTTCTTGGCTAAAGTTGACTCTTTGTCCAATGTTTTGTCTGAGTTTAATAAGGACAGAACGCCAGCCGAATACAAGAAGTATTTGATGGAGGGCTTTAAGAAGGGTAGTAAGTATTATAAAATATGCCGTAGGGAACTCTCTTATGTGGAGATGAAACAGGTGAAGCAATTCCCTTTATTTAACAAGGTGAAGTGTTACATCTTCGAGGAGCGTGTGAAGAGAATCCGTCCATATGGAGATATGGCATCCCGTACCGTAGGCGGACTTTATGCGGTGGATAAGGGCGGAAGTAGTGGTATTGAGATGTATTGCGACTCTTTGCTCAAAGGCCGTCCTGGTTTGGCGAAAACGGTGAAGTTGGCGGGAGCATGGCGTAACATCAGTGAATTGGATGCCGAGAATGGCTCAGACATCGTCTTGACCATCGATGCGAACATCCAGGATATCGTCGATACTGATTTACGTAATCGTTTGGCCATGTCGGAGGCGGAGCACGGATGTGCGGCGGTCATGGAGGTGGCGACGGGAGAAATCAAGGCGATCTCCAATTTGACAAGAACTGCCTCTGGCGATTATACTGAGCAGGTGAATTATTTGGTGGCCGGACAAGGTAAAGCCTTGGATCCGGGTTCTACGTTTAAAATCGCCTCTGCGGTAGTGGCCTTGGAAGCGGGTGTGGTAGATACCTCCACGATCATTGACACTGGAAATGGCGCATGGAACTTTTATGGTCAAACCATGCACGATTCCCATCCGAACGGAAAGATCTCCTTTAATAGGGCGATCCAACAATCTTCCAACATCGCTATGGCGAAAGTGATTGACGGAGCCTATTCAAAGAAACCGGAGGCGTTTATCGATGCCTTGTACGATTTGGGACTTGTGATGCCGGTCGGATTGGAGGTGCCTGGCGTGAAGGCTTCGGAGATCAAGCATCCGATATTGGATAAAAACGATAAGACCAAGCCTTGGCATAAGACTTCATTGCCATGGATTGCCCATGGATATGAGACGAAGGTCTATCCGATCCAAACGTTGACGTTTTATAATGCGTTGGCGAACGGCGGTGATATGGTCCGTCCCCATTTGTTGAAGGAAATCAGACGCAATGGTGAGGTGGTGAAAAGTTTTGGTACGGAGGTGCTGAAGTCTAACATCTGTAGCAAGGGAACCATCGACAAGGTGAGACAGATGATGATTGATGTGGTAGAGTATGGTACCGCGACGGCAGCTAAGTCTAAGTTCTTTAAGATTGCGGGAAAGACTGGAACCGCCAATCAGACCTACCATACTTCGAAGATAAATAGCCGCCAGCAGTTGACATTCTGTGGATTCTTCCCTGCGGACAAGCCCAAATACTCCATCATCGTGGTGGCATGGTATCCGCATAAGGGAGCGATGGGTGCCGGATCTCTATCGGGTGCGACCTTCAGGGATATCGCGGAGCATATCTATGCGCAAAGTCCTTCGATGCATGTGGCTCCGGCCATGGAGAAGACGGACGCTTCTTTGTTTGATCCAGTCACAAAGGATGGTGGTCGAAGAGAGTTGGAGCATTTGATGGATGAGTTGAAGATCAACTATCGAAAGAGTGATGATAAAGGCATGTGGATCCGAACCCATGTGGACGAGAAGGGTATCCATGAAACGGTGGAGGGCGATTATGCCCGTGACCGTGTTCCTAATGTGATCGGCATGGGATTGAAGGATGCTCTCTTCTTATTGGAGAACAGAGGTTTGAAGGTGGTTGTGGAAGGTGCCGGCGCGGTAGTGAAGCAATCCTTGGACCACGGTAGGTTCATCAGCGACGATGTGAAGGAGATACATTTAGTATTGAGATAAAAATATAAGTGATATGAATGGACTAATCGACATATTGGCAACCGTTGAGGTTTTGGAGAATATTGGGGAGATGGATAGAGATATCGTTTCCATCCAATTCGATTCGCGTAAGGTGGAGAAGGGTTCTTTGTTCGTGGCTACTTGTGGAACACAGGTGGATGGACATACCTTTATCGACTCTTCCATTGAGAAGGGCGCCATCGCGGTCGTTTGTGAGAAATTGCCAGCCGACCTGAAGTCTGGTATCACCTATATTCGTGTGGCTGATTCCAACGAGGCGTTGGGTCGAATGGCCTCCGCCTTTTATGATTATCCTTCCAGCTCCATGAAGTTGGTGGGTGTGACGGGAACCAATGGTAAGACGACTACGGCTACATTGCTTTATAATATGTTCAGAAGAGCCGGACACAAGTGTGGTTTGCTCTCAACTGTATGTAATTATGTGGAGGGCGAGGCTGTCCCTTCTACCCATACGACTCCCGATCAGTTGGAGTTGAACGCGTTGTTGGCTCGTATGGTGGAGGCTGGTTGTGAATATGCCTTTATGGAGGTGAGTTCACACTCTGTCGACCAACGTAGAATCGCGGGTTTGGATTTTGATGGTGGTATTTTCACCAATTTGACCCGAGACCATTTGGATTACCATCTTACGATGGAAAACTATTTGAAGGCTAAAAAACGTTTCTTTGATGATTTGTCTGAAGAGGCTTTCGCCTTGACCAACTTGGATGACAAGAATGGTATGGTGATGCTTCAGAACACGAAGGCGGAGAAGTTGACCTACTCTGTCCGCTCATTGGCAAGTTTCAAGACGAAAATCGTGGAGAATACTTTCGAAGGAATGTCTTTGAATATAAATGGCAAGGATGTTTTCGTATCCTTTATCGGACGTTTCAACGCATCCAATTTGACAGCGGTATTCGGAGCCGCGGTCGCATTGGGCATGAGTGAGGAGGAGGCTCTCCTCCATTTGAGCGCCATGCGTTCCGTCAATGGCCGTTTCGAGTGTATCGCCGCCCCTGCGGGTTACAAGGTGATTGTCGATTACGCCCACACGCCGGACGCCCTTACCAATGTCATCAACACCATCAATGATGTGAGATGCGGGGAGGGTAAGTTGATTACTGTGGTCGGTTGCGGAGGAAACCGTGATAAGGGTAAACGTCCTATTATGGCCCAAGAGGCGGTGAAGGGTAGCGAACAGGTTATCATCACCTCCGACAATCCTAGAAACGAGGATCCACAGGAGATCATCGCGGATATGATGGCGGGATTGGATCCGATCGCCAAGAAGAAGGTGATTACCATCGAGGATCGTTACCAGGCAATCAAGACCGCTTGCCTATTGGCGCAGTCCGGCGATGTTATATTAGTGGCAGGAAAGGGCCACGAAGATTATCAAGATATTAAGGGAGTAAAACATCATTTCGATGATCACGAGGTGGTCCGTGAGGTGATGAACTAAAAAAAGGAGGATAAAAATATGTTGTATTATCTTTTTAATTATTTGTCCAAATTGAGCTTCCCGGGTGCGGGTATGTTCAAGTACATTTCATTCCGCTCAGCATTGGCCTTTATTTTCGCCATGTTGGTAGCGACGCTAATCGGTAAACGTATCATCCAATTCCTTCAGAAGAAGCAAATTGGCGAGACGATCCGTGACTTGGATTTGGCGGGACAAATGGCTAAGAAGGGAACCCCTACGATGGGTGGAGTCATTATTATCATCGCGATATTGCTTCCCGTCATTTTCTTGGCGAGATTGGACAATATCTATATCCTTCTGATGATCGTGACTACGATATGGTTGGGCGCTATGGGATTTTTGGATGACTATATCAAGGTCTTCAAAAAGGATAAGGAGGGATTGCACGGAAGATTTAAAATCATGGGTCAAGTCGGCCTAGGATTGATTGTCGGCCTTACCCTTTTCTTAAGTAAGGATGCCGTCATTTATGAGAACACCTCCACTGTCAACCATAATGTTGAGGTGGTCGAATATGAGAAAGTGGCGGAGAAATCCACCAAGACAACCATCCCATTTGTGAAAAATCCAAACTTCGACTATGCGGACCTATTTGGTTGGGCTGGAGACTATGCCCAAACATTGGGTTGGATCTTCTTTGTGTTTGTAGTGATTTTCATCGTGACGGCCGTTTCGAATGGCGCCAATTTGACGGATGGTTTGGATGGCCTATCGACGGGTGTCTCGGCCATAGTCGGGGCGACATTAGGCATTTTGGCTTACCTATCCAGCCATGCTGAGTTCGCTAGCTATTTGAACATTATGTATATCCCTTATTCAGAGGAGTTGGTGATCTTTATTTGTGCCTTTGTCGGCGCTTTGATAGGATTCCTTTGGTTCAACGCTTATCCAGCCCAAGTATTTATGGGTGATACGGGAAGTTTGATGATTGGCGGTGTCATCGCTGTCAGCTCCATCATCATCCGCAAGGAGTTGCTCCTCCCTGTATTGTGCGGTATCTTCTTCATGGAGAGTCTCTCCGTGATTATCCAGACCTCCTATTTCAAGTATACGAAAAAGAAATATGGAGAGGGACGACGCATCTTTAAGATGGCGCCGCTTCACCACCATTTCCAGAAGATGAATATTCCTGAGTCTAAAATTGTGGCTCGTTTCTGGATTGTGGGATTGCTTTTGGCGATGTTTACCATCGTGACATTAAAGATTAGATAATAACGACTTCATTCATATAGAACATGAAAAAAATTGTAGTGTTGGGTGCAGGTGAGAGTGGTGTGGGTGCCGCTATTCTTGCAAAGCAAAAGGGGTTTGAGGTATTTGTCTCCGACAAATCTCTTATTAAGCAAAAATACAAGGACGAATTGAATTCGTTCGGTATCGAGTGGGAGGAGGGTAACCATACCGAGTCTCGCATTTTAGCCGCTGATGAGATTGTCAAGAGTCCGGGTATCCCAGAGAAGGCTCCGCTCATCAAGGCGTTGAGAGCCCAAAACACCCATATCATCTCTGAAATTGAATTCGGTGCGAGATACACTGACGCGAAGATGATTTGCATCACTGGTAGCAACGGAAAGACTACTACGACTACATTGATTCATCATATTTTGAAGAATGCGGGTTTGAATGTGGGCTTGGCAGGAAACGTAGGTTTCAGTTTGGCTCGTCAGGTCGCATTGGAACAACATGACTACTATGTGATCGAATTGAGCAGTTTCCAATTGGATGGCATGTATGAGTTCAAGGCAGATGTGGCTATTTTGTTGAACATTACCCCTGACCACTTGGACCGTTATGAATATAAATTCCAAAACTACATCAATTCCAAGTTCAGAATCGTTCAAAACATGAAGGCGTCCGACTACTTCATTTATTGGAACGATGACCCTGTGATCCGTAAGGAGTTGGAGGAGCGCACCATTGAGGCGACCGCTTGTCCATTCTCGCTTAACAAGGCTGCTGGTTTGGCTGCCTATATCGAGGATGAATTGCTCAAGATCCATACGCCTAAGCGCTCTTTCGAGATGCCGGTATCGGATCTTTCGTTGAGAGGTCAACACAACATGTACAACTCAATGGCAGCGGGTATTACCGCCATCTTGTCTGAAATCAGCGACGAAACGCTTCGTGAATCGTTGAAAACATTCAAGAGTGTGGAGCACCGTTTGGAGTCTGTCGCCTCTATCCGTGGCGTGCATTTCATCAATGATTCCAAGGCTACCAATGTAAATTCATGCTGGTATGCGTTGCAATGTATGCAGACACCGGTCGTGTTGATTTTGGGTGGAACCGATAAGGGTAATGATTATACCGAGATTGAGGAGTTGGTGAAAGAGAAGGTCCGCGCGATTGTCTGCTTGGGTGTGGATAATAAGAAATTGCATGACTTCTTTGACGGTAAGGTGGCGAAGATGGAGGATGCCCTCTCTATGAAAGAGGCGATCGATAAATGTTTCGCTATGGCTCAATCAGGTGATACGGTTCTCTTGTCTCCATGCTGCGCAAGTTTCGACTTGTTCAAGAGCTATGAGGATCGCGGAACTCAATTCAAAGAGTGCGTAAGAAATTTATAAGAGATTAATTATAGGCTATGGGTAATTTTTTCACGAAGCATTTTAAAGGTGACCCGATTATTTGGGTAATCTTTATTTTCTTGATGGGCGTCTCTTCCGTGGAGATGTTCAGCGCTTCGAGTGGACTTGCCTACCAACATAATTACCATGGCCATTTTTTCTCTCCGATTATTAGACACTTGTCCTTCTTGTTGGCTGGATTTGTCTTGGCCTTCGCGGTCCATTTGACTCCTCCGAAAAAGATTTTTGCGGTGGGTGGTATCTTCTATGGCGTCAGCATCCTATTGTTGATTTATGCCTTGCTTTTCGGTGTGGCTGAGAATGAGGCCGCACGATGGGTAAGGGTGCCGATTTTGGGTAAGTTCCAACCTTCCGAGTTGGCGAAGATATCGGTGGTGCTATGGTTAAGCACGCTGCTGGGCTTTTTCCAAAAGAAGGGGGATGTGAACAAGGGTTTCAAGATTTATCTTGGTACGATATTACTTCCTGCGGTTCTTATTCTGGTGGAGAACTTGTCCACCTTCTTGTTGTTGGGTATCGTCTGCTTTTTCCTTTTGTTTATAGCGGGCATATCGGTCAAGAGACTGGGAAAGGTGATTGCGGTTGTCTTTGGTATCTTGGTATTCCTATTGGTGACGACTTTTGTGGAGAGTTGGATTGCTCCCGAAAGATCCGCATTAAAGTGCGAAGGTACTCCTGCCAAAGAGGAACGCACGTTTGTTTATCCCATTACGCACCGTGTAGGTACGTGGATTGGTCGTATCGAGCGTCACTTCTCCTCTTCTCAAAGTGAGGAGGAAAAATTGAAGGAGAAATTTGATGTGACGAGTGCCAAAAAGGTCCAACCGGGTCATGCGCATATCGCTGTGGCGAATGGTAAATGGTTTGGTAAAGGACCTGGTAATAGTGAAGAGAGGGATTTTATTCCGCAATGTTTCTCCGACTTCATCTTCGCGGTGATTGTGGAGGAGTGGGGTATATTGAGTCTTGTCATCATATTCGCCTATTTAGTTCTGCTGGAACGAACGTGCGTGATCATGAATAAGATCGATAATCCTCGAAACGCATATGCGGCGGTGGGGCTCTCCTGTATGATTGTGGTACAAGCTTTCATGCATATTGCCGTGACTTTAGGCCTTATGCCAGTGACGGGTCAGACCCTCCCTTTGATCAGCCGTGGAGGAACCTCCGTTTTGATCACATGTCTCTATTTTGGCGTCATACTCTCTTTGAGCAGAAGATTGGACGAACAAGAGTCAAGCAAAAAGAGGGAACGCAAGAGCGTTAAGAGTGCGGGCGAGTCGTCGGAGGGTAGTGTGATGAAAAGAGTGGAAGTATCCGATAATGCGGTAGAAGCTAGTGCTTGATAGATATAAAAAGAATATAAATTATGGCAAATCAAAAATTTATTATAAGTGGCGGTGGCACGGGAGGACATATCTTCCCTGCCATATCCATCGCCAATGCGCTTAAGAAGAAGCGCCCAGAGGCTCAATTCCTCTTTGTGGGCGCGGAGGGACGTATGGAAATGGAGAAGGTTCCTAATGCGGGCTATGAGATTGTTGGATTGCCAGTAAGTGGCTTCAACCGCAGTAACCTTCTGAAAAATTTCAAGGTACTGTTCCGCTTGTTTAAAAGTTTGCGGATGGCTAAGAAAGTCGTAAAGGACTTTGCGCCGGATGTCGCCGTGGGTGTGGGAGGCTACGCAAGTGGCCCTACACTCTTCATGGCGCACCGTCTAGGTGTTCCGACCGTTTTACAGGAGCAAAATTCTTATGCGGGCGTGACCAACAAGTTGTTGGCCAAAAAGGCCGCTAAGATTTGTGTGGCCTACGAGAATATGGATCGTTTCTTCCCTAAAGAGAACACCATTTTGACGGGTAACCCTGTCCGTCAGGACTTCTTGGATGTCGCTCCTAAGGCGCAGGAGGCCTATGATTTCTTTGGTTTCACGCCAGAGAAGAAAACCTTGTTGATTGTGGGTGGTAGCCTAGGTGCCCGCACCATTAACCAAAGCGTGATCGCAGGCCTTCAGAAATTGAAGGAGGCGGGTATCCAAGTACTTTGGCAAACTGGCAAATTCTATTTTGAGGATGCTAAGAAGGCCTATGAACCCTATAAGACCAGTGACATCGTAGTCACTGATTTCGTGAAGCGCATGGATTATGCCTATGCGGTGGCTGATTTGGTCATCTCCCGCGCGGGTGCAAGTTCCATTTCGGAGCTTTGCCTTTTGGGTAAATCCACTATTTTGGTCCCTTCTCCAAATGTGGCGGAGGACCATCAGACTAAGAATGCGCAAGCCCTCGCATCCAGAAATGCGGCGGTCATGGTAGCCGATAAGGATGCCAAGGAGGTCTTGGTGGACGAGGCGCTTCGTTTGATTGAGGATAGCGCCAAGTTGAATGATTTGGGTAATAACGCCAAGGCGATGGCCCAATTGGATTCCGCGGACCGTATTGCGGATGAGATTTTAAAATTAATCGAGAAATGAAAAAGAGAAACATATATTTCCTAGGTATCGGAGGCATTGGAATGAGTGCCTTGGCCCGTTATTTCAAAGCGAAAGGTTTTGAGGTGGCTGGTTATGACCGTACCTCATCCGAACTCACACGTGAGTTGGAACAGGAGGGTTTGCCTATCCATTACGAGGATAGCGTGGACTTGATCCCTTCCGCTTTCCGTGATAAGGCTTCGACTTTGGTGGTTTATACCCCAGCGGTTCCTGTTACGATGGGTGAGTTCGTGTGGTTTAAGGAAAATGGTTTTGAAATCATGAAACGTTCCCAAGTGTTGGGTGAGGTGACCCGTATGCAACGTGCCATCTGTATCTCAGGTACACATGGGAAGACCACTACCTCCACAATGACTTCGCATCTATTGCATAATTCACATGTGGAGTGTAACGCTTTCTTGGGCGGTATTTCCAAGAACTTCTCTCGTAACTTGTTGCTCTCCGAAAAGAGTGACTTGGTGGTGGTGGAGGCGGATGAGTACGACCACTCATTCTTGACCCTTTCGCCTTACATGGCTGTCGTGACAGCTGTGGATGCCGACCACTTGGATATTTATGGCACGGAGGAGAACTATCGCAAGGGCTTTGAGGATTTCACCTCTTTGATCATCCCTGGCGGTGTTTTGTTGATGAAGAAGGGGTTGCCGATCCAACCACGTTTACAAAAGGATGTGAAACTCTACACCTATTCTGTGAAGGAGGGTGATTTCCATGCGGAGAATATACGTATCGGCGGCGGTGAAATCATCTTTGATTTTGTGACGCCTGAACGTGTGATCCGTGACATAGAGTTGGGTGTACCGGTTTATGTGAACATCGAGAACGGTGTGGCGGCCATGACCATGGCTTATTTAAATGGCGCCACCGATGAGGAGATACGTAAGGCGATGAAGAGTTTCGCGGGTGTCAAGAGGCGTTTTGATTTTCACATCAAAACCAAGGATTTCGCCTTTTTGGATGATTATGCGCACCATCCGCAGGAGTTGAAATCCAGCATCGAATCTGTGCGTGCCTTGTATCCCGGCAAACGCCTTTTGGGTGTTTTCCAACCCCATCTGTTTACACGTACGAGAGACTTTGCGGATGATTTCGCAAGCAGTTTGTCCCTTTTGGATGAATTGGTTTTGTTGGAGATCTATCCAGCCCGCGAGAAGCCGATTGAGGGTGTCAACTCTCAGATGTTGCTCGATAAGGTAACGATAAAGGATAAGATGTTATCCTCTAAGACGGGCTTGGTCGATTGCTTGCGACAGAAGTCTTTTGATGTTTTATTGATGGTAGGAGCCGGTGATTTGGATTTGTTGATACCGGAAGTGGAGCAAATGTTGAAGTCTAAAATTAACGGTTGATAGGAATGCGGATATTGCATAATCGTTGGGTGAAATTGTCGTTGGTGCTTTTGGTACTGGCCTATTGGGTATTCTCCTTGAAGGTGTTTGCCCATAAGTCGGATGAGGAGGTATGCAACACGGTTAATGTGACGATTACGGATAAGCAGTATCTGAATTTTGTTACGGAGGAGGATGTGGTAAAGTTGCTGAGGAACAACGAGAAGATCTCACCGTTGGGTATTTGTCGTAAGAGAATCGACACGGATAGCCTCGAGAATTTCTTGAAGTCCAAGCCTCGTATCAAGAGCGCTCAATGTTACCTCTCTCCGAACGGTCATTTGAATGTGGCTATCACGCAACGTGAGCCTATTTTGCGTGTGATGGGTAGAAACGGCAACTATTACATCGATTATGAATTAAAAAAGATGGCGGTCTCCTCCAATTTCACAGCCTATGTGCCGGTGGCGACTGGATATGTGACCGAGAAGATGGCCATGGGTGAATTGGGGCAATTCGCGCTCTTTTTACGTGACAATTTGTTTTGGAACGATTTAGTGGAGCAAATTGATTTTGATGAGAAGGGAGAGGTGACGATTGTTCCTCGAATCGGTAATCAGTTGATTAAGATGGGTACATTGGAGAACTACCAGGAGAAACTGGAACGGTTACGCGCATTGTACGAGAAGGGCTTTAATAAATTAGGTTGGAATAAATATAAGCAGATCACCCTGAAATATGATGGACAGGTGGTTTGTACTAAAAAATAAGAGACGAAAATGGAAGAACAAACTAGAATCAATGAAATCAATTATTCGGATATCGTGGTGGCGATTGAATTGGGAAGCCGCAACATCCGAGGTATGATCGGTCGTAAAACGCCAGCTGGTAAAGTGGAGGTTTTGTGGTCGGAGATCGAACCCTCTGAAGGTGTAAAGATGGGTGTAGTCATTAATGTGGAGGAGGTATCTTTCCATATTAAATCATTGATTATCCGTTTGCGTAATGTCTTGAATGGCATGTTGAACGCTGGACTTGAGTCAGATTCCCCTAATCGTGTCTCTTGTGATATCAGAAGGGTCTATGTGGGCTTGCATGGTAAGTCCATCCATGGAGAGTTGAACGAGATCTCCCGTAAGTTCGGAAACAACCGTATTACGGAGATGGATATGCAATCGATCGAGTACGAGAACCGTTCCATGGCTATCGATCCTAAGCAGAAGATTGTGGATGTCATTCCGTTCGAATATGTCATCGATGACGAGAATGTGGTGAATACCCCTGTGGGTTGTGTCTGCCAAAATCTTCGTGCCCGTTTCTTGAATGTCCATAGCGATAAGTTGGTGGAGGAAAACTTGTTGACCTGCTTCGAAATCATCAACCAGACTTCCAACAGCAATCCTTCCAATAACGTCAATTGCGAACCGGTTTTGGTCTTGCATTCCCACCACATCTCCGATGCGGTCTTGTCTCGTGAGCAAAAGGAGGTAGGATGTATGTTGCTGGATTTCGGTGCGCAAACGACTTCTTTGTCCATCTATCATGAGAATAAGTTGTGCTATTTGCATGTCTTTAATTTCGGTAGTGATTTGATTACACAAGATATCGCCTCCATGCATTTGCCGATGGACGTTTCAGAGAAGTTGAAACGTTGTTACGGCAGCACCATGCCAGGTTTGGTCTCTCCATTGATTGTGACCATGCCGAATGGCCGTGAGATGGATACCATCATGTTGGCGAAGGTGATCGAGTCCCGTATGAAGGATGTGATGCAACGTGTCAATACAGCGATCGATCTTTCCGGTTACCGCGCCTTCTTGGATTCCATCGTGATCATCGGTGGTGGTTCCAAGTTGAAGCATATGATCGAGATGATTGAGGCGGAGACTGGTATCGCGACCCGTTATGGAGACATCCGTGTCTTGGATGATAATTCCCAAGCGAGATATTGCGACATCACCAACGCTTCTGTTGTCGGTATCTTGATGGCTGCCGATCAAGGCTCCTTGAGTGTGAAGGCGAAGGAGGTTGTCGTGAAGGAGCCTGAGAAGAAGATGGCAAAGAAGAAGAAAATCAATTGGTGGAACGGCATCCTCAAAAAGGGTCAGGATTTGGCGAACGACCTTTTCTCCGATGGTGCGGTAGAAGAGGAGGAGCAACCAGTTGAGGAAGAGAAACACGATGAAGAGTAAATCTCTTCCCTTACAGTTAGAATAAAATAAATTAATAGCATATGAACGAGAACGAATACACGGATTTGGATCTCAACGAGGACGTTGAGTCTCAAGACCAACCAATCATCAAAGTGATTGGCGTGGGTGGTTGCGGTGGTAACGCTGTCAACTACATGTACAATATGGGTATTAAGGATGTGAATTTTGTTGTCTGCAACACCGATAAGCAAGATTTGCGTAAATCCCCAGTTCCAACGAAGATCCAATTGGGCGAGAAGGGCCTTGGTGCCGGATGTATCCCTGAGGTTGGTTATCAGGAGGCGCAAAAGTCAATTGATAAGATCCAAGCCATGTTGGATGACAATACCGAGATGGTGTTCATCGCCGCAGGTATGGGTGGTGGAACCGGTACAGGCGCCGCTCCGCTTATCGCCAAGACCGCCAAGGAGAAGGGCATCCTTACCGTAGCGATCGTGACCATCCCTTCCAATTTCGAGGGAGACGAGAAGGTGAGACAAGCCTTGCTTGGTGTAGAGGAGATGAAGAAGAACGTGGATGCGATCCTTGTCATCAACTCTCAGAAGATATTGGATATGTATGGTGATTTGTTCTTGGATGACGCTTATGCGAAGGGTGATGAGATTTTGGCGACCGCAGCGAAGGGTATCGCGGAGATCATTACGCTTTCTGGACGTATGAACATAGATATGGCCGATGTCCGTACTGTAATGACAGATAGTGGAGACGCTATCATGGGTGCCGCTAAGGCATCTGGCACGGACCGTGCGATCGAGGCCATCCAAAAGGCGTTGGAGTCTCCATTGTTGGTAAGCACCAACCTTTCTGGTGCCAAGAATATCCTTTTGAACATTACCCACGGTAAGGAGAAAAAGATCACTACCAGTGAGGTGACGATCATCCGTGACCATTTGCAGAAGCAAATCGATGGTAGCACCAGAATCATATGGGGTGTTATGTTGGATGAGAGCTTGGAGGATAACCTTGGCGTTACGATTGTGGCGACTGGTTTTGACTTTACCGGCACATCCACAAAGGCTGCCCAACCGGCTGCCGCACCAGCTTATCCGAATAATGCGGCTCAACCCGCACAAGCTGCTCAGCCTCAACAACCCAATCCATATGATGTCTATTATAAGAATAGTAACAATAATAGCCGGGAGACCGCACAACAGGCTAACCAATATGCTTCTACGCCTCGTGTCGCATTGGATATGAGTGATGATGAGTACAATACCCCTACATACGCAAGAGGTGGTATGGCCTATGACACCCAAGTGAAACCTACCCAAACTTCCACTTTGGATATGGATGAGCAGAATGGTGGTCTCAATTCAAGAAATAGATTTTTGCATAATAACGTAGATTAATTGAACATCCGTGTTGCCTGATATTGTCATAGAACCATTTCTTACAGAGTATCCTCCTATCGTAAAGATAGTGGGTGTAGGAGGCTGTGGCGGTAATATCGCTAAACATGTGTTTGATTCCCACGTGGAGGGCGTCTCATTCGCGGTTTGTAATACGGACCCGAAGGCGTTGTTTAATTCTCCGATCACCAAGAAAATCGCCATGGGCGGTGACTTAGGTGCGGGAGGTGATCCGCAGAAGGGGTTGGAGAGTGCCCAATCTTCCCAAGAGGAGATCATGGAACTCTTTAACGATGGAACCCAGATGGCTTTCATCACTGCCGGATTGGGCAAGGGAACGGGTACCGGAGCAGGTCCTTATGTGGCTAGATTGGCGAAAGATAGGGGCATCCTGACGGTCGGTTTCGTTTGTCTGCCGCCTGATTTGGAGGGCGAGGAGAAGATGGCATTGGCCAAGAAGGGTATGTCGGAGATGCGTAAGAGCGCGGATGCCATCATTGTGGTGGATACGCAACGTATTTTCGACCTCTATAGCAACCTCTCTATAGACGCATCCTTCGCGAAGGCGGATGATATCATGACGGATGCCGCGAAGGCGATGGCTGACATCGTCAATAAGAGTGGACGTATCAACATAGATATGGCGGATGTCCGGACTGTATTGCGCGATAGTGGCGATGTGGTGATGGCCTACGGAAAGGCCTCTGGCGAGAATCGTGCCAGGGTGGCGATGGAGACCGCTTTGGATTCTCCTTTGTTGTTGCAAACCCGTTTGGCGGGGGCGAAGGCGATGTTGTTGAACATTATGACCTCCACCTCGAATGGATTGATGGCGCACGAGTATAATTTTATCACGGATTATTTACGGATAGAGAAGGGTGTAGGCAAGGATACAACGTTACATGTGGGTCTGATGAACGACGAATCTTTGGGCGACGAGCTCAGTGTGACGATCGTGGCGACAGGTTTGGACCCCGATTATGAACGTAGACGTGTCAGTTTGGAAGAGCATGAACCTTTCCAATCGGAGGTGAAGGTGGCGGTTAAACCAGCTGCGCCAAGGCCGGTCACGCCTTCTGTCGTACAGCCTAGCTTGTTCGATAGTTTGGATTATTCGTCGGAGGAGGAGATGAATATCCCCGCATATGAAAGAAATAGAAGATTTTAAAATATAAGATTATGGCATTATTTGATCAAATTAGCGAAGACATAAAGAAAGCGATGTTGGCCAGAGAGAAGGTGAAACTTGAGGCGCTTCGTGGTGTGAAAAAAGAGTTTTTGGAGGCAAAGACCGCAAAGAATGCGGAGGGTGATCTTTCAGATGAGACAGCCATCAAGATCCTTCAAAAAATGGTGAAGCAAAGAAAGGATTCCGCTGCTATTTTTACGGAGCAAGGACGTCCTGAGTTGGCTGAGGGAGAGTTGGCTGAAGCTGCTGTTATCGAGGCCTATTTGCCAAAGCAAATGAGTGACGAGGAGTTGACCGCCGCTATCAAGGAGATCATCGCCGAGGTAGGTGCCACATCTGCCAAGGAGATGGGTAAGGTAATGGGCGTCGCTACTAAGAAATTGGCGGGAAAGACAGAGGGTAGATTGATTTCTGAGAAGGTGAAGTCTTTGTTGGCTTAAATCCTTTTATCCCTATATGGAAAAGCCGGAGTTTTACGCTCCGGCTTTCTTTGTTTTATGAATTTATGCTTTCAGTGTTCTCATCGCATTGAGTACCGCTAGGATGGTTACACCCACATCCGCGAAGATGGCCAATCCCATGTTGGCGATACCAAAGGCTGCGAGCAATAGCACCGCCACTTTCACGCCGATGGAGAAGACTACGTTTTGTTTGGCGATGCCCATCGTTTTCTTCGCAATGCGGATGGCCTCCGCAATTTTAGAGGGTTTATCATCCATCAATACGACATCCGCCGCCTCAATGGCCGCATCTGACCCTAAACCACCCATAGCGATGCCCACATCTGCTCTCGCGAGTACAGGTGCGTCGTTCAGACCATCTCCGACAAAGGCTAGGGTTTCCTCCTCTGACTTCTCTTTGAGCAACGCTTCCAATTCCGTAACCTTATCCGTTGGGAGAAGCTCGGCATGGCACTCGTCTACGCCTACCTCCTTCGCTACGAATTCGCCCACCTCTTTGTGGTCGCCCGTCAGCATGACGCTCTTCTTCACCCCCATCTTTTTAAGGGCGGAGATCGCCTCCTTGGCATCCTCCTTCACCACATCGGAGATGATGATGTGTCCCATGTATTTGCCCTCGATGGCGACATGGACGATGGAACCTTGCGATTGGATTTCGCAGACCTCCCATTTCGCACCGACAGACTCCATCATTTTGCTGTTGCCTACGCAGACTACCTTGCCATTGACCAACGCCCTCACACCATGTCCTGCGATCTCTTCCGTCTGCTCTACGACGCACTCGTCAGCCTCGTTTGGATAGGCATCCTTGAGGGATATGGCGATTGGATGGTTGGAGTGGCGCTCGACATGGGCGGCCAAATGGAGCAACTCGCTCTCTGAAATCTCTGTTGGATGGATGGCCGTTACGGAGAATACGCCATGTGTCAAGGTGCCCGTCTTGTCGAATACAACCGTTTTTAGTTTAGACAAAGCCTCGATGTAGTTGGAGCCTTTCACGAGCACGCCACGTTTGGAAGCACCGCCGATACCGCCGAAGAAGGCGAGCGGTACAGAGATGACCAAAGCGCAAGGGCAGGAAACTACCAAGAAGGTCAAGGCTCTGTATAGCCATGTGGAGAGGTTGGCGAAATAACCGTTCTCTCCGAAGAATGGGGGAATAAAGGCCAATAGAAGCGCCAATCCCACTACGATTGGAGTATAAATGCGGGCGAATCTGGTAATGAAGGCCTCGCTGGTGGATTTGTTTTTGCCTGCGTTCTCAACGAGTTCAATCACCTTGGAGGCCGTTGACTCTCCGAATGACTTTGTTACTTTCACCTTTAATAGGCCTGAAAGGTTCACGCATCCTGAGATCACTTCATCTTCCGCTTGGATACTGCGGGGAACGCTTTCGCCTGTTAACGCTACGGTGTCGAGGCTGGAATTGCCCTCTAATACGATGCCATCCATCGGTACTCGCTCTCCTGGTTTGATGACGATCGTCTCGCCTACATTCACCTCTGTAGGATTTACTGTGACCTCCTCTCCGTTACGGATTAGATGGGCGGTATCGGGACGAATATTCAGCAAGTCTGAAATGGATTTCCTGCTTTTACCCTCCGCAATGCCTTCGAATAGTTCTCCGATCTGGAAGAAGAGCATCACGAAAACAGCCTCGGGAAATTGATTCTCCGCACCTGGAAGGAATCCGATACCCATGGCGCCCAATGTGGCGATGGCCATCAGAAAGTTTTCGTCGAACACTTCGCCTTCTGTGATGTTCTCGAAAGCCTCGTGCAAGGTCTCATAACCTACGATCAAGTAGGGAACCAAGTAGATCAGTAATAGTTGCCAAGTGGCAAGGTTGAAGTTCCTCTCGATGAGGATAGCTGCCACCAGTAGA
>JAKSKY010000047.1 GCA_024401515.1 Paludibacteraceae bacterium
TTGCGTTGTGCTTTTGTGTGTTATCCTCCTGTGACACGACGAAGAAAGAGGGCTACGATCGAGGAAATCAATATCTTGAAGCCATTACTACTTTCAAGTGGGATGGTATGGATTTTTTTAATGATTATAATTTACGTGGAGACGTAGTCAAAGTGATAGATCGGATTTATCGCCTCTCGGAAGAATCTGACACGATTCTAAGAATCGCTGAATTTGGGGATAATAATCGTCTTTTGAAAATGAGGACAATTATGGATGGAACAGAGGATTCGGAAAGATTGTGTCATTATGACAAGGCAGGGAATATAGTTGACGTGCGTGATGAATATAAGGATCAGGTTCTTGTTACTAGATTTTATTACAATCAGGGATTGCTATCGCATAGAGACGTCTATAAGTGTATAAAAAGGAATGGTGATATGTGGAATTTGTTGGGCGTGGATACTTTTATCTATGATACAGATACGCATCTTTCCAAAATCATCTCTACACCTATGCTTCCTATCGAGAAATACGAGACTGTTTTTGAGTATGAAAATGGCCGCCTTCGTATGGAAAAGACGACGGATTCAAATATCTACTTCGATGAGAAGGGATGTATGGAAAAGTATGTCGCGACATCAAGTGAGGACGGGGAACCTGGCATTCGTTATGCCGGATATAATGGCAACAGCGATTTGATCGTTATATCCGGAAAGGAAGGGGTTTCTGTCCCTACAATCGATTCATGTGGCACAAAGGAGTTCATTGAGAAATTTGTCCGTAATCTTCAAAAAGTTGGGTCTAAAGTTCAATATATGAAAGATTACCAATATGATCGTCAGGGTAATTGGACCTTGAAGATAACTGGACGATCTGGTGAGGCGCTGGTGGAGGAGCGTAAAATCATCTATCGAGGAGAAGAAGATGGGTATACTCTCCCTTCTTTCGTTTCATTATCAAGCGTTCCATATTCTGTTTATGGGAGTGATATTCATCAAGAATCTCCTAAGTATTCTCTGTATGATGAACAAGATCGTTTGGTGACTGAGGTGTTTCAATCGTCTAAAGATGAATATCGTTACGAAGGAAAGAATACGATCAAGACTTCCTCTATCATCATTCCTGACACTACGATCGAAAACTATTATTACAATGATGCGGGAGAATCGGAGTCGATAGAAACTTATAAAGGAGGATCTTACTATTCAAGGGAGCTCTTTTATTACGCCAACGGAAAACTTGATAGCAGTGTGGTAACTTACAAAGGGTCCAATCGAAGAGATTTGAAACTTTATGATGATAAAGGACATGTGCGAATGGATGGAGGGGATAGAATCAAATGTGATGACCGAGGAAATATCATAGAGCTTGAGGACGATTACAGTAAAGAGACTACAATTTTTGACGAGAAAAATAGAATTGTCTCTGTTAAGAGCCACATACTTCAAGATGGTTACCAATCGGATATGTCCATGGAACGAGTTTCGGTGAAAGACTTTGCGGATGGATGGGAGGCTGTCTATAAAAGAAGCGATCGTTCCGGCTTGCTTGTTATAGGTAAGAAAATAGACCAACAAGGGAAAGTCATCGAGGAGACCTTAAGGGAGGAGCAATTTTTGATGGAGAAAAAGTCTCATGAATATACCCAAGATGGTAAAAAGGATCGCGTAGTGATTTGTAGAATGCCATGGAAGGCGCAAGGAATAGATCTCGCCAATACACCGGTGATCCGAGAGTGGTTCGACGAAAACGGGAAGGTGTTGAAGAAGCAGTTCTTCAATCAACTCATGCAGCCAACGACTCGATACGAATACACGTATGATGCGGATGGCTCTCTTTTGATGGAGGAATGCTTCGATCGATTCGGGCAGTCGTTACGTAAGATAGATTATAAGTAAGAATCGAATAGGTGGGAAAAGAAAAGCAGCCCTGGAACGTTGAGGATTCCGGGGCTGCTATGTTTTTTCTCTATTCTATTAATCATCTAGGGGCGCTATTATAGACAGATTGAAGCGTATAGTTTGGATCTTCGTTGTAGAAACCCTTTACCATCGCGTCGATGATCTCCTTGCCGTTGTTGATGTATGCGCCAGTTCCATGGTTGATGAGGCCTGATTGCTCCGCTCCGGTACCTTCTCCTCCGTTGTCCCAGAAGAAGAGTGGCAGGTCGTAGTCGCTGGCCGCCTTGCAGACATATTCCACATAGTATTTACGGAAGGCCTCCGCACGGTCTGAATCTCTATGGACATTGCCGAATTCACCCAAATAGACTGGAATACCCTTGTCCATAAATTTGCTCTTCAATCTGCCGAAGATATTGGTCACATTCTCCTCGTCACCCCAATTGGCCTTGTTGACACCTGTGTGACCCCATTCGGTTTGCTCGTTGTTGAGGGTGTAGGTGTATGGGTCGTAGAAGTGGACTGCCACTAAAAGACGGTTCTCGACTATGTCGTTAGGCACCTTGATTTCATTGATGGTGTGGTCCACATTGGTATCGTAGCCAGGGCATCCGAGGTAGCGGTAGGTGTTCTCTCCGCCTACGGAACGAACTGCGTCCACGAAGGTTTGCAACCACTCGTTCATCACACGGTATTGGGCGCCACCATCCGTTAGGTTTTGTCCCCATCCCCAACCGCCGTCGTGGATTTCGTTCATACCTTCGAAAATCAACCAATCGCCCTCTCTCTTAAACTTGGTGGCGATTTGTTTCCACATGGCAGCTAGTTGAGCCTTTACTTGCTTGTTCTTGTTCTCATCCTTGGAGGATTGCAAGACATCCAACCAATATTGGCTGTTGGCACCGTCGTGGTGGATATTGATGATGGCTTTCAATCCAGCGTTCTTGGCATAGCCTGCCACTTTGGCGACGTAGTTCATGTAATCGTCGTCGATCTTGTATTCAGGTGCTGGACCGATGTGTCCCAGCCAAGTGACAGGAATACGGACAGCGGAGAACCCTGCCTTCTTCACGCCGTCAAAGGTAGCTTGTGTGGAGGCTGGATTACCCCATGCGGTCTCTGATGCATTGCCATAGTTGTGGGCGTCCAAACTGTTTCCCAAGTTCCATCCTAACCCGATGGTGTGGGCGATGGTATGTACGTTGGTACCGTCAATGGCGTGGTTCTTCTTGAACTTAATTTTGGAAGCGGTGCCTTCAAATAGCATCACATTCCCTTCATCATCTATGATGGTGAAAGAGTTGCCTTCCGAGAATTTGATATGTTCGAGTGATGAAGTCTGGTAGGTTTGCACGGAACCATCCTTCATGGTGATTTCAACCATGTTTTGCGCCTGTAAAGCGCATGCGGCGAATGCCAAAGTGGAGAGTATAATCTTTTTCATACGATTTTGCTTTAAGGTTATTTCTTAATGAACTTCACGATTTGTTTGCCTGCCTTCAGAAGGTAAGATCCTGATGCGTAGTTAGATACTGGAATGGAAACTGCTTCTCCTTCAATGTGGGAAGAGAAAAGCAACTGTCCGTCCATTCTAAATATTTGCACAAGGGAACCGGTCTCGAGTCCTGTGAGTTCGAGTTGATCCTCAACCAATGTGTTGTATGAAAAAGTGTTGGCGAATGATTCCTTGATGGAGGTGGCGTCGGTGAAATTGATTTCGACTGTCTCCATGTCCATTGCAAAGGTTTCACCATTGTCATAGGCCATTTTCAGATAGTCTCCCGCGAAGGTGATTTCCACGACATCGCTTCTTTCGGCTTGACTACCATTGATCATCAATGTTTTTTCCGCATGGCAGTAGAGCGAAAATGCCAAAGCCACGCATCCTGCGAGAATTTTCTTGTTTTTTTTCATAATGGTGTGTTTTTCAGTTAATTCATATATGCTAAGGGCAAAGGTAGAATTTTTGCTGAAACATATACTTATTAAGATTGTGTTTTGTCGTAAAAATCTTAGCAGATAAGTATAATGAGGATAATGATGACTATAGGAATAAGCAGCAGAGCTGGAAAATAGAATAACAGCAATATCAGACCGGAACAGTCGGGTAGTTTGATTTTGTCAAAAAGCTCGCTTAACCATGACTCCTTCTGTTCGGTTCTGGCCTTCTTCCCTTTCCCCGTTGACTTCGAAGTTGTCTCCTGTCTGAAATTACGCTTCCTCTTCTTTTGTTTCCCCATTACCTCGGTGTTACAACTCCTTGAAATGCTCTTCCGCCTCCTTTAAACTATCCAGTTTGCCCACATCTATCATCCGTAGGTTATTGTTCAAGTGATAACCTATGTGCGCTAGGGCCGCATTCTCGATGTAAAAATCCATGATAGGGAATTTGGCAGGATAATCCTTCATGAACTCAAAAATGGTAGGCGAGAGTACATGGATGCCCGAAAAGGCGAACTTGTTTTCCCTCTCTGGCTCGAAATCCGCGAAAGGAGATTTAATCTCCCCTGTCTTGGTGTTCATCCATCCTTTGAGGTGCTTCGTCTCATCGAAGTAGAGGTAGCGTGAGGTTTCCCTTTCTTTGACGAGTAGGGTGGCGTCATTGCCGCTCTCTTTGTGTATTTGGTATAGTTCCGCCAAATCCGCATCGGAAAGAATGTCCACATTATGGATTAAGAAGGGCTCTCCGTCATTGAAGAAGTGGGCCGCTTTTCGGATGCCTCCGCCAGTATCCAGCAATAGGTCTCGTTCATCCGAAATCTCTATGTGTAGTCCGAAGTTCTTGTTCTCTTTTAGGAAATCAATGATTTTATCCGCATGATGGTGGACATTCACAATCATTTCATCGAATCCTTGGTTAGCTAGTTTCGTGATGACATGTTCCAATAAGGTCTTGCCGCCCACAGGGACCAACGCCTTGGGAATCGTATCCGTGATGGGTTTGAGCCTAGTGCCTAGACCGGCTGCGAAAATCATGGCTTTCATACTATTTTTTACCCTCCTCCTTGGCGGGGCTTAGGATTTGATTGTAGCGGGCCTCGTCGTTCAATATTTGAACGGCTGCCTCTTTACATTCGTCGTATTTCAAAGACTCTTGCACCACACCTTTTTCGTAGTAGTAGCGCTTGACAATCTCCACGCTGATGCTTTTTATGATATCCTCCTTGAACAGATTCAAGTCAGTGTCGATGTTCGGTTTTAATTTCTCCTCCAATGCCTTCATCTCCGCATCGGCATACTCCGCATAACCCTCCTCTTTGAGGACCTTTTTCAGCGTGTTTAACACATCCTCGGAGAGTGGTTTGTAGGTGAATTCTTTGCTTTTCACAAACTCCTTGAATTCGTTGTAATCTTGGTCTGTGAATTTAAAATCCTTGACTTCCGGAATGGCCGGATGTTTCTTTTGGTATTCCGTCACATAATCAAAGATGATATTCTTTTCGTAAAGGTAATATTCTGCTGTTGAGGAGGTGGTGTCGGTGGAAATCACATCAGGATTGATACCTCCTCCGTCTCTGACTGTTCTACCATGGATGGTTTTGAATTCATGGGTGAGACTGTCTGGAATCCTTTGGGTATACTCCTTGCTGTTGCTTTTCGTGTAATCGATGGCTTGGATGCATCTGCCGCTAGGAATGTAATATTTTGAGATGGTAACCTTCAAGTTGCCACCATGAGGCAAATCTCTTGTGGTTTGCACCAATCCTTTTCCGAAAGAGCGTTCTCCCACGATGACAGCCCTATCCATATCCTGTAGCGCACCCGCCAAAATTTCCGAAGCGGAGGCTGAGTTACGGTTGATGAGCACCGCGATAGGGATCTCCTTGTCGATAGGGTCACGCTGAGCCTTGTAGATCTTGTCGATTGCCGGATTTTTTCCCTTGGTATATACGATGGTGGATTTGCGGTCCACGAACATATTGATGATCTCCGCCGCCTCGTCCAAAATGCCGCCCGGGTTCTCGCGGACGTCGATGATTAATTTTTTTATCTTGTGGTTCTTCTTTAGATCGAGGAACGCCTCCTTGAATTGAGCGCCCGCATGCTCGGTGAATCCGTTGATGTAAATGTAACCGATGCCTGGTGCCACCTCTCCCGCGTAAGGGATAGCGGGTAGGGCGATGATCTCACGGGTGATGGTGAATTTCTGCTTCTTGCCATCGATATGTTTGACGGTGATGTTCGCTTGGGTATGAGCTTCTCCGCGAAGATGTTCGCTGGCTTGGGTTACGCCCCAGTCTTTGATGCTTTTCCCTTCGATCTCCACGATGACGTCGCCAATTCTTAGGCCTGCTTTGTGGGCTGGCATACCTTCGTAGAGGTTCGTGACGAGAATGCCCTCCTCGTGCTTCCCGATGGTGCAACCTACACCTGCGTACTCACCGGTGGTCATCAATTTAAGCTGATCCATATTCTCTTCGGGAATATAGTTCGTGTAGGGATCGAGCGACATCAACATTTCGTCAATGCCTAATTTGATGGTCTTTTCAGGTCGGATGCTATCCACATAAAGAAGATCCAACTCTTTGTAGATGGCATTGAAGATATCGAGATGTTTGGATATTTCGATGTTTCTATTGCTGTTGGCGCCGCCGGCCCATCCACTGAGGGTTGAGCATAAAAGCGCGAGTGTGAAAACGTTTTGTTTCATACGCTATCAGATTACATATTGTACTTTTTCTTCTCTCCCCATAAACGGGTCATTTGTTCCGCCAAACGATTTTCCGCCACATTATTTTGCGGTGTCCAGAATCTTGTGCCTGATATCTTTTCAGGTAAGAACTCCTGTACGACAAAATGGCCTTCGTAATCGTGGGAATATTTATAATCCTTGCCATAATCGAGCTTCTCCATCAGTTTGGTAGGTGCGTTGCGTAGGTGGAGCGGAACGGGTTGGTTGCCTGTCTGCTGAACGAACGCCAAGGCGTCGTTGATGGCTTTGTAGGCGGAGTTGCTCTTGGGACTGGTCGCCAAATAGATGGTGGTCTCCGCTAAGACAATCCTTCCTTCCGGCCATCCGATTTTATGGATGGTGTCGAAACAAGCATTGGCCAAAAGCAATGCGTTGGGATTGGCTAGACCGATATCTTCAGAAGCGGATATGACCAATCTTCGGGCAATGAACTTAGGGTCTTCTCCTCCGTCCACCATGCGGGCCAACCAGTAGATGGCCGCATCTGGGTCGCTGCCTCGAATGGATTTGATGAAGGCGGAGATAATGTCGTAGTGCATCTCGCCATTCTTGTCGTAGGCGTTCGGGTTCTCCTGCAAACGCTCCGTCACGATTTGGTTGGTGAAATGTATCTCGTTGGAGTTGGGCTCCGCTCCAATCACCAATTCTATGATATTGAGTAATTTACGAGCATCGCCTCCCGCAAAACGAAGCAGTGATTCCGTTTCGTCGAAAAAGATTTTTTTCTGTTTTAATTCAATGTCCTTCTCCGCCACTCTGTGGGCTAGGGCTAATAGATCCTCGTCTGTCTGTGGTTTCAACACATAGACCTGACAGCGGGAGAGCAATGGTGTGATCACCTCGAACGATGGATTCTCTGTCGTGGCGCCGATAAGCGTCACCACACCTTGCTCCACAGCGCCCAAAAGGGAATCTTGCTGTGACTTGGAGAAACGGTGGATCTCGTCGATGAACAGAATTGGAGGATCGTTGCTGAAAAAGCGTGAACCTTTGGCTTTGTCTATCACCTCTCTCACATCCTTCACGCCTGAACTGATGGCGCTTAGGGTAAAGAAGGGGCGCTCCAAATGGTTGGAGATGATCTTGGCCAATGTGGTTTTGCCCACACCGGGAGGTCCCCAAAGGATGAAGGATGGTATGCGCTTGAGTTCTATCATTCTGCGTAACACACCATTCTCACCGACCAAATGTTTTTGGCCCACATATTCGTCCAGTGTCTTGGGACGCATTCTTTCTGCCAGAGGTTGTGACATGCCTTATTGTTTGTTTTTGCTTGTTCGAATAGATTTAAGTTAGAGTAGGGTGGATGGCCGAATCGATGCTTTTATCTCTTCTTCCTGGAAATCAACTCTCCTCTTTTTCAAAATGTTTGACTTCCAATTTCTCCCCATCCCATACCGCATAGGTGAATTTTTGTATCCATTCACCAAGGATGACAACCCTGTTTCCTTTCTCTAGGGTGATGTCTAAATCAATGTGGCGATGACCGAATATATAGAAATCGATATCATTTTTTTTGCTGTGTTCTTGGGCAAATTGCACTAAGTACTCTTTATCTTGTCCAAGGTATTGTTCCGCTTTGTTGCCCCGCTTTTTCTTGCGGTTGAACTTGGACCATGAGAGTCCAAAGGGCATGGTGACGTCAGGATGGATCCATCGGTACATAAATTGGCAAGGCTTGTTGCGGAAAAAGGCGCGGAGAAATCTGAAAGAGCGGCTAGGGTCTCCCAATCCGTCTCCGTGGGCCATATAGAACTTCTTCCCGTTGAAAGTTTCGATGACGTCATGTTCGCAGACGATCGCCCCTAATTCTTCCTGGAAGTAGCTGAACATCCAAATGTCATGGTTGCCGGTGAAAAGATAGACGGGAATTCCCGCGTCGATAAATTCCGCCATCTTCCCGATGAAGCGGACGAATCCCTTGGGGATGACGTACTTGTATTCGAACCAATAATCGAACATGTCTCCCAAGAAATAGAGTGCTTTGCAGGTGGGTTGGATGCTATCCATCCATCGTACCAATCTCTTCTCCGCGGTTTTTCGATCTTCGAAGATGCTGAGTCCTAGATGCGCGTCGGACGCGAAATATATTTTTTTCTCCTCTGCCATATCGTTTCTTAAAGAAATCCTAACTCTAACATAGCCTCCTCACTCATGCGATCTTTGGTCCATTCTGGCTCGAAGACGATGTTGACGTTGGCTTGTTTGACACCCTCGATTCCCTCCACTTTTTGACGAATGTCCTCTACGAGGAAGTCTCCAGCGGGACAACTAGGTGCTGTCAAGGTCATCTCTATGTTCACGATGCCCTCCTCCGTGGTCTCGATGTTGTAGATGAGTCCAAGGTCATAGACATTGACGGGTATCTCAGGATCAAAGACTGTCTTCAATACGGATACTATCTTTTCTTCTAATTCTAGAAATTCGTTCATCTTTTTTCTGTTTTAAGTGTTGGGTTAGAGAAGTGGGCTGAGCAGTCTGGAAAGTGATTCCAATATCTTCTGACTGATGCGGCGTGTCGCCCAAGCCTCTCTGGTTATCTCTTTGGAATTATTTTCGTCATCCAAGAAAATTTCGGTCATCTGTTCCGCCACCTGGTTGTTGTACATGATCGCGTTCAATTCGAAGTTCTGTTCGAAACTTCTGAAGTCCATATTGGCGCTTCCTATGATGGCGATATCGTCCGTCACAACGATTTTACTATGGATGAATCCTGGCTCGTACAAAAAGACACGGATGCCTGCCTTTAGCATTTGGTCGATGTAGGAGTAGGTGCTGTAAAGCGTGACTTTCGCGTCTGATTTCCTAGGCAAGATGAGCCGCACGTCGATTCCGCTTAAGGCGGCTGTTTGTAGGGCGGTGATCAGACTCTCCGGCGGAAGGAAATAGGGAGATTCGATGTAGATACGTCTTTTGGCCTCCATAAAGGCTTTGGTGAAGATTTGCATCACACTTTCCCAGACCATATCGGGTCCACTGATAACGATTTGGGCCAAACAATCGCCTTTTTTCTCTTGGGCTGGATAATAGCTGGAATCCTCAATAAGTTCTCTTTTCACGAAAAACCAATCCATGAGGAAGTTCTTTTGAAGGCCTAACACGGCGCTTCCTTCCAATCGGATGTGGGTGTCTCTCCAGGTGCCCCATTTCAATCCCTCCACATATCGGTCCGCGATGTTAAAGCCACCCGTATATCCCACCAAACCATCCACGACGATGATTTTTCTGTGGTTACGATAATTCACACGGCTGTTGATGTAGGGCAATCCCACCTCCAAGAAACTTTGTATCTCGATGCCGGTTTCCCGTAGCTCCTTGATTTTTTTCTTTTTCAATTGCCAACTACCCACATCGTCGATGATGACGCGTACAATGACACCTTCCCGAGCCTTTTCTTTGAGCACATCCATGATGCGCTGTCCGATTTTGTCCGCCAGGAAAATGTAGTATTCCATGTGGATGTGATGCTTCGCCTTTTTGAGGTCCTCCACAATGTTGTCGTAGAGCTCTTCCGCTTGGGTGAAGATCTTCACATCGTTGTTTTCGTGGAGCGCCGCGTCGCTGTTTCGAAAGGCAAGTGTGGCGATGCTGCGTTGGTCATCCGTCAATTCCAGGTTGGGTAACTCCGTCAAATCGATGGTGTTGCTTTTTTTGTTGATGAGTAGGCTTCGTTTCGAGATGACATGCCTTTTCCTGAATTTTCGGCCGACAAAAATGTAGCAGAGGAAGCCTATGATAGGTAGAAATACCAAGACCATGATCCATGCGATGGATTTTACCGGGTTGCGGTTTTCCACAAGCATAAAGAATATCGTGGCGCATATCGTGTAGATATACACCGCGTAAATTATGATATATGCAATGTCCCAGATCATCCCTCTTTATTTCTTTCGTAAAGTTAGGGAAATAATTGTAGATTTTGGGGGTCGAATGGCCTTTTTTTGTGGTGGAATCGTAGATTTTTTCAATAATTAATAATTGGTTATCCGAGATGGGTCGGGAAAGCTATTCCGCCTTCCCGATTCGTTCCCGAAGCATCTCCTCCATTTCTCGGATGGATATGCCGTGTTTCTTGAATTTGTTGACAATGTCGATGGCCTCCCGCTGTTCAGTTGTGAGCCCCTTCAATTCGTCGGAAATCTTGATGCCTAGGAAAAAGAAGATGCCGCTTTGAGCGATGCTATACTCCTCTGAAAGCTGGGAACTATTGTCGATCTCTTTGGAGGAGACGACCTCTCCCGCCTTATTGTAGAGCCAAGCCTCTTCCAATAGGGAATTTTTGGCTGTGGTCTTGGATAATCGCTCTTGTGTCCTGCCTTGTTTGCCCTTCTCCACATAACTGTAGGTGCCGGTCATGGATTGGGCGAATAGGAAGGAGGTGCTCCTTTCGATTTCGTCGCATACCAGATTGTAAAGGGCAAGCGATCGCTTAGGGGTGAGGTGTGAGATGAAGTGGCCCCATCCTCTAATCTCTTTATCCACAATTACTTGCGCTCCATTGTCATATTGACGGAGACTATTAGGCTTTAGTTCCAGACGTTGAGACAATTCGTCGTTCACCTCTTTCTCCACGGCTTGGATTTCCAAGGAGGAGGATACACCTAGTTGATCCAAAAAGACATAAAATCTTTCCCTTTTTTCGGGTGATATATAGTTTTGGATAGTGGCTCTTTCTATGAAATAGATGGAAGGACACCCTTCCCAGTAATCGTCTAATAATCGGGTGCGGAGCACGCAATCGGAACTTTTCCGTATGGTGTAATTGCCTTGGTAATCCGACACGGGAAGGAAGGCGATCTCCTTGATTTGCTGAATGAATTGTAGTTGTTCCTCTCCGAATGGCGGGTAGGAGAGGTAGCATTCGAAAAGAAGATTCAAGTGTTTGGCGTGCTCTTCCGGTGTGAGTCCGCCAGCTCTTCCCTCCGAGTAGATCGGGAGAATGTTTTGGAATACATCTGTTTCCAAACCAGGTTCTTTGATGCCTATTTTCTGTAAAGCGGTGCGGCACTTTTCATCCTGCACCAGCTCAGGGTGGATGGCGATGAACTTGCGTTCTGTTCCCTCCGAAAGGTAGATGTGCGGAATAGGGTCCCCCTTCTCATAGAGAGGCCTCACTTTGCAATCTGAGCAGAGGAAAATCGCCTCGTCCGTGAGCTTGTATTTACTCTTGGCCAAACAAGTATAGAACCCTTTGAACCATTCGATGCTCTGCTCCTCCAACTCCTCGATGGAGAGGGAATTGACAATGTCCACAATGGTGGGTTCATAGGCGATGAGCTGGTTCTCTTGAAGGTATTTCAGTAATCTTTTCTTCTCCTCCTCCGGAGCTTCGGTAACGGTGCGGAAAGCCCATTTCATTGGCTCTTCGGTGACGTCGATGGTGTATTCGTTCGCTCCGATGAAAAGCTCTCTTAGCGTAGTGCTGCTACTGTATCTTGTGTGTGCGGCATCCGTGTATTCTCCGTCGTCCGTCAGGAAAACGGATGCTTTTTTGAGCCGCTCGGCGATAGCGGTGTAGATGGGAGCCAAAGGGTGTTCTCCATTCTTGTCGAAAAACTCGTTCTTATCCGTTGGTATGATTTCGAAAAGATGGTCACCCAAACATCTCTCCTTCGCTAGGTGTTCCAATACGTCTCCTGCCATCTCGCCTAAATGGAGAATTTGCTCCTTGTTCCATTTTTCGTGGAATTTGATGCCCTCTCTATTGTCCGTTAGGAGGAATGGGGCATGAACCATGAAAGGGAAGGGGTTTCGAACCTTGGTGGGGAAGAAACAGAAGATGTTTTCTTCGTAAGGGAGTGGTTGAGGCTCTCCCTGTTCGTTCGCTGAAACCGCGATGGAACAGCCATTTTTGTATCGGTGGTAATGGAATGATTCAGACTGGTTGTTAGTCTCCCTGGTTAATGACACAAAATCATAATGGTTCTCGCCAACTGTACATTCCCTCGCTATGGACAATTCGTAGTTGCCGCTCTCTCCATCCGCCTCCCAATGGATTCTCCGAAGGTGGGAGAGAAAGAGAAGTGGACGATAGAGGGATTGTAACTTGTGCAGAATGTCAGGATAATCTTTCCCCGCCTCTTTCAAAGGAAAGAGGAAGATTGTCTCTCCCTTTTTACGCTTGTTTTGCGTTCTTTCCGCCTTGATGGGGACGATGTAGTCCTGTATTTCAAAGCAGAAGTTATCGTCCTCGATATGGGGACGATCCGTATAGCGGAAAACGGATTTGAATCCGATACCGAATTTCCCGATGGCATTGCCGCCCCCCTTGGTGCTGGCACCGATGGATGTGATGGCGTTGAGGTGGCCTCGCTCCGCTTGTGTGCCTTCCAATTCAGGATCGCTGATAGAGAAGGGCACAGTGCCGTTGTGGCAGTATTCGACACGGTCTGGATAGAGACGGATGTTCACCTCAGTGGCCAATGCGTCATCTGAATTTTGTAGTAACTCGTTGATGAAGTGGGCTTCGTCGGAGTATTTGTCCACGACGGAGTGCCAGAAACCTGCCGCTGCGGGGTCTTTGAGTTGTTGCGCCAACTTGGTACGCTTGGCGGTGAGTTTATCGAACCATTCCTGATCTTTATCCATTGAATTATCTCTTATAAACTAGCGTATTTGTGTGAATCGTTCTCTTCCCAACCATAGGCGTTTTGAATGGCTGGTATCACCTCTTCCGCGGTGTTCACGACGGTCCAGGTCTTTTTCAGCTGTTCGGACATGAAGTTCTCCTCCACGCATTTGTCGAGCATGGCCAATAGTGGATCGAAGAAGTGGTCCGCATTGAGGATGATGATGGGCTTGAGGAAGAGCCCCAATTGTTTCCATGTGATGATCTCCATCAGCTCCTCCAAGGTGCCGCATCCACCCGGTAGGGCGATGGCCGCATCCACATTTTGGACCATGCGTTCCTTGCGTGTGTGCATGGAGTCTGTCTCCACCTCCACCACCGCAGGATTGTCCCATCCTCTTTCCACCATAAAGTGTGGAATGATGCCGGTGATGTCACCTTGATGTTTCACCATTGATTTCGCCAATTCACCCATCAGACCGATGGCGCCGCCTCCATAATTACACCCAATGCCTTTCTCTGAGAGGATCTCTCCCAAACGGCGGGCCGCTTGTTTGTATTTCTCATCGACTTGTGAACTGGAAGCGCAATAGACGCACACTCTTTTTATCATCCTATTCAAATATTTAATTACGCAAATATAACGAAATAAAACCTATCTTTGTACTTGTTATGGAACAGGATTTAAGAAAACAGACTGCCCGATCCATCATGTGGAACGCCTTGGACAAGGTGGGGTTTCAGGTGGTGGCCTTTGTCGTCGGATTGATCACGATGCGCTTGCTCTCCGCCCGAGAGTTCGGATTGATAGGTGCGTTGGCGATATTTACGGCATTGTCCAATATTTTGGTGGAGAGTGGATTCGCCTCCGCTATGATTCGCCGAAAAGAGAATAGCGACGGGGAGTATGTGGCGGTCTTCTGTTTCAATGTGGCGTTGAGTGTGATTTTTTATGTGGGTCTCTATCTGGCTTCCGGGGCGATTGCCTCCTATTGCAGAATGCCGGAGTTGCAATCATTGTCACATTTGCTCTTTCTATCGGTGATATTTAATTCGTTGGGCATCGTTCCTATCATCATTCTGACTAAATCGTTGTCTTTCAGTAAAATGTCTATCGCCAGTTTGACGGCGGCCATCGTATCTGGTGTGGTGACGATCGTATTAATTCTTCGTGGATATAGTTATTGGGCCTTGGCTTGGCAGATTGTCTTGCAGAGTGCGGTGAAGACGTTGTTGCTATGGGTATTCTGTAGCTGGCGTCCCAATGTCGCGCCTAGATTTGAGGTGCTCAAAGAGTTGTTCTCCTTCAGTTTCTCTTTGATTGCGACTAATTTGATGAATACTTTCGCTCGTTATATCTATAATCCATTCATTGGAAGATGTTTTGGCGAAGAACGATTAGGGTACTATGCGGAGTCCTATAAATTCTACATACTTCCTGTCAATATCATTTCAGGAACTTTTTCGGGCGTCGCTTTGCCTGTGCTCTCGAAACTGAATGATGATGCGCCTCGCCAACTGCTCTATTTGCGGAAAATGATGCGTGTGGTGGCCTTTTGCATCTTCCCTGTGATGTTGGGTGCGATAGCCTGTTTCGATAACTTGGAGGAGGTGATTTTGGCGGAGAAGTGGCGCGATATCGTTCCCTATTTCAGGATTCTGGCCTTGGCTGGATTGGTAGGCCCGATGCATTTGATGTATCTCAATCTGATGGTGGTGCGAGGCTTTACGAAATACAATTTTGTCTTGGAGTTTGTCCGTAATGGCTTGATTATCGTACTGCTATTGCTCTTCCATGATTCGGTTGATATGATTCTTTGGGGAATTGTCGCCGCTAATGTCGGATCCTATTTGGTGGATCTCTTCTTTGTGAGACGTGTAGTGGCATATAACGTATTCCAGCAGTTGAAGGATATATTCCCTTATTTGGTGCTATCACTTTTTATGGCTGTCTGCGTCTATGCGATTGGCTATTTGAATCTGCAACTTCATTTGAAACTTGTTGTCCAGTTGCTGGTTGGCGTGGTGGCTTATCTATTGCCTGCGAAATTGCTTGGATCCACCGTGTTGAACGATGTGATTCATATGATGGTGAAAAAATAGGCTGACGGTTTTATGGGTGGGCCATCTCGATTTGGTCCAAGGTATATTTGCCCATGGCGCAATTGATAGGAAGCGCCTCTCTTATCTTTTTACAGGATACATTGCATTTTTCTAGTAAAGCACCTCTTGAAAGTGGATTGGGGCGGCTAAGTACGTCGCTGTAAATCTCCATGGATGGGTTTGCGATGTTTTGTTGTCTTAACTCCTCAACGTTTTTTTCTATGTCTGCCCGTACCAAATTGGCTTGTGGACGCTCTCCGTAACGGTAGAAATATTTGTTGCTCACACTGTTCTTCTCCCGTAGCAGATAGGTGGCTTGTGGGTGTTGATGGATGTGAGCCACAATGCACTCTTCATTGTAATAATTCAATTGGTTTGCCGGACCGATGGCGGTCAAAACATTCCACATAAATGCGGAGAGGGCGATGGGGTAGATGCATGTCAGGGAATCTTCGTCAAAGTATGATTGCAGGAAAAACACGGCGCAGAGAGGCAACATAACCATGAATTCCGCATTGCCGTGGGAGAAGAAGGCAAAGATTAATGAGAGAGCGAATATGATGAGATGGCTCTTCTCAATGATACCCCAAACGGGTCTTGTTCTGTGTCTGTGTACTCGGAAAAACAGGATGAGACCCAAGCCGATGATGGCCAATAGAATGGCTATGATACTAGGAATGATGCCGCTTGTAGCCTGTAGTAGGGTTGGAATGTTTCCATGTACCTGGTAAATGGTGCGGAAAAGACTGATAGGGGTCATGATAAGGTTGCGCCAACCGAATTGGATCTCCGCTGAATCGGAGTGGTAGTAATCTGTCATATACCTGAATAAATCCAACACTAAATTGTGGTCCTCTGTCCTCGGCATCACAAAAATATAGACGATGGGAATCATCAAGGAGGCAAGCGAGAAGATGAGTAAACTTATCCTTCTGTTGCCTAGAATGAACCCTACCCATAGACCTATGCCCCAGAAGAGGGCTGTTTGATGAAAAAGACAGGCTACTGCAAAGGAGAGTCCGCTCAAAAATGCGAAACTAAAATATTTCGCACCTGTTGCTCTTGGGTCTTTTATGATTTTTACGAAAAAAAGAGAGGATAGGAGGCAGAAAAAGAGTGGAATGATGTAGGTTTCCCCTTCTGTGGCGAAGCGGAGCATGCCGAAGGTGCAGGCGCAGAACATGATGAGCGCTTTGCTCTTGGCGGCGGAGCAGACCTTTTTTAACGCTTGATAGGCGATAATCAATGTGCCCAAGGCGAACAACGCATTGGTGGCTTGCATCATCTTCAATACATCGATGGAGGGTATTATATTTTCTAACAATTTGTATTCTAGATGGAAGAATCCATTGAAAAGCAGGTGGTGCGGATGGAATAGATCCACGCCGTATTTAGCGCTACATGCGTAGTCGTAGGCGTCTAATGAAGCATTGTTATTGGGGAGTGAAAGATAGACGTAGGCTATTATTGCCATGCATATGATGAACCAATTATTCCTTATCTTCTCCATTTATAAATGCTTTATTGTGAATACTAACCTCTATAAAAAACCAAAAGCAAGCGATTTGCTTGCTTTTAGAAAACCATAAACCTTACATCTATAAAGAATCATGTTTCACAACATTACGATGCAAATATATGCATACTTTTTGAAATAAAAAATCCTATTACTTATTTTTTGAAAAAAAGATATTAAAAGTTCAGCTTGGGAAGTAGGTCGTTCCATTGAGCTGCGATGTGTGTCTCTGAAAAAGGTGCGGATTCGGCTCTTTTTAGCGAAGCGATGGACATGTTTTTCAGCAATTCTCTATCAGTGTATAACCGTTGGATTTTTTGGAAGAGGAACTGTGCGATCTCTTTGGACAAGGATTGCGCATAGATAGACTCTTCCCGGTGATTCCAAACGGCAGGATTGGGGATATCTTCTTTGTCGAAGAACCAATAGTGCGGATCCGTCAGAAATCCATTCACTCCCTCTTGAACCATCTCTTTGATGGCGTAGAGCCGGGTGGAAACAATTGGTAATCCAGCTTTCATAGCCTCTAATATTGTAAGCGGTGAACTGTCGTCACTGGAGGGATGGAGTAGAATGGAACTATGGGCATAGAGCTGTTGCATTTGTTCAAATGTCAATTTGAAATCCGACAAGATGATGTCCTCCCTTTTTAATTCCTCAATATAGCTTGGACTGATTTGGTCGAGATTGGTGACCATGGTCAATTGTATTTGGACACCATATAAAGATCTTAGTTGTTTGTATGCATCAACTATTTCCAATGCTCCTTTTGAGTAAAAACGAATGCCTTGCGCCACATAGAGTAGTCGGATGCTCTCTTGACTTCTAAGGGAGATGCTCTCTTCGTTGACGTAAGGATTGGCGGGTACATAAGGATAGATGACTTTTGAAATACAGCCTTCTGGAATTGGGTGACAAACCTTTTCGAATGTGTTTCCACAGGCCTCGCTCATAAAAACCAACGCCTTGAGGTGAGGGTCGTTCATGCAACTTCCGATTTTCCTTTTGCCAAGTATTGTTTGGTTCCTTTTTAGCCTGTAATGATATAAAGCAGTGGGATTCTCCACATATATGAAATAGGGCTTTCCTCCTTGGACGAAGCGGTTAAAACTACCGTAAATGTCGCATGATTTATTTTTTGGATGTATGACTTCTATGATACCTAGATGATCCAACAGACTGCTCTTCGCCACCTTGCTTTTCAATCGACTCCAACGGTTATGTGTTTCGTAGAGATTTTCTTGTCTCCAAGAAAAGGTCGCATCTATTCCCTTGGCGGAAAAGAGATGTCTGAAAAATCCTCTGGCTTTGGTGACGAAGTCGATTTTTACCATGAGATGATTCTCTGTTATTGTGTTTTGACCGCCTTCAACGTGACGAGAAAGACGCCTGACTGAATTTGAAGGATGTAGATACCCGTTGGATAGTGCGCTCCGAATAAGGTGTTGTTCTCCTCTCCATAAAGGGTTTCCACCAATTCTCCTGTGACGGTGTAAACCGATATGGTTTCATTTCCCTTCGTGTCGAGCAGCGTGAAGTGGTCCAAGGAAGGATTTTGCATCAAATGATATTCCTTTGAATCATTTATCTCCTTTGGATTTAGTGTCAAATTGGGACTTGGCACATAGGTGAATGATACGCTGTCCATATAGAGTGGGTGAGAAACCTCTTTGGCTGCAAGTCGCAACTGATGTTTTCCCGCTGTGAGATTCAACAATTTGGTCGTGAATTTATAGCCACGGCTATTGCTGGTGATGGTAGCGTTGGGATCTCCCACAAGACGGAGTGTGTCAATCTCTTGGTAATCCACGATAATGCCTAGGGTGGCATCGTAATTGGTGGCGTTGCGAAGGGTCATCTCGTAATCTCCGCTCTTCTCCACATCCACGGTGAATTGTAGCCACTCATTGTTCTCTTGGTATAAAACCGCCCATCCTAAAGTGGCGCCCGTGTTTCGGTTGGCGAATTTATAGAGCGGGAATAGACTTTCGTCGCTGCGGATGTAACTGCTAGGTCGCTCTGTTTGGTAGGCGATGCCTTTGCCTCCCATGTCATACTCCTCCATTTGGAAACTTCCAGGGATAGGGAACGGATCGTTCTTGTAAGGAGAGGAGGAGACGATGGAGAGGGTGAAAGCTTGGTAAGCTGTCTTCCCTCTTGCGTCTGTTACCTGAATGGTGAAGGAGACCTCTCCGATTTGGGCTGGGGTGCCGTAGAAGATGCCTGATTCATCCAATTGTATGCCCTCAGGAAGGTTGCCTGCGTAGAGAGTGACTCTGTATGGAGCGTCGCCGCCCATAAAGGTGAGTGTGTCTGTGTAAGGACAATATATGCCTCCCTTTTTAATTTCTGTTTTGGTGAATTCCGGTTGTTCGATGTACTGGCCGCAACGGAATGTCATATTCTCGCGGTATTCGCTGAAGTCCCAGAGGTAAATTCCGGAATTGGTTCCGTCGTCCCATCTTGCATGTGGGTTGGAGTTGTCGCTGAAAACATCCGGTCCGTTGCCCTTTGCCCAAAAAGGATTATTTATTGTGGCGGGTCTGCAATCCAACAGTTCATGTACGCTAGGGTAGTTATTGTCACCCTCTGAATTGCTGTGCCAGATGAAGATACCCTTGTCTCGATTTCCCCATGTGGCGTGGTGCTTGTCCCTCACTTCCAAATAGAAGGCCTCGTTGGCGTTCTTCCCTGTGCCTCGGTATACGGCAGCATGGCCGACACCTTGCGTCAAGGTAATGACCTTTCCTCCTTGCACGTTGGTGATGTCTTGCTTGTGTGTCAGCCAACCCAATTGATCCAATGCCCAAGCATTCGGGTAGGTGGGGTTGGTCTCACTGGATATGTTGAAAGCATCTCCAATGTTGTATTTGTCCGCATTGTTGGCTTCGTGCTCCTCGTATTGGTAAAAATCGGGCCAGTCGCAAACCAGGTGTCCGTTCTCATGGACAAAGGTGCCCATGGTTAACTTCCCGTCTAGGTCGGTGATTTGGTAGGAGTGCCATCCCGTACGACTAAATTCATTGCCATCCAGCTTCATTTGTAAGTGACTCATGTGAGGCCATAGACCCGTTCCCCATTTGTTTTCGCATTTTCCCGCATAGAGGACATTCAATGCTTTGATGCCTCCGTATATGTTCTTGGTCAATCGCTTGAAATTGTCTGGACGCTCCTTGCCCCATTCGTTGAGGGCGTTTCTGATTTCGGGCGATAGATTGTCGATGGTGTATCCGGTTGCGTCCAATGGTGCGTAATAGGCTTTGTTGTAGGGGGTAGTGTGGAAATTTTGTGGCACATAGTTGATGTAGGTGAGTTTGCCGCTGGATATCCACTGGAAATACTCTTTGATCGATCTTGCGTTACCGAATTGAGGGTTGTTGTCTCCGTTTAGGAATTGATAGATTTGCTCTCTTGTGACGGTGGTTTTCACGTCAGGGAAATCGATAAGGATGCAGATGCCGTAGACAGTGTCGGGGAGTACGGTGGCAGCTCGAAGTTGAGGCTTGTCGCTGCTTTCTTCTTGACGGTGAAGCGTCTCTTTTGTCTGCGCGATTTTCTCTTCTCGGCTCTCCTTGCTGATGCGGATGGAGGGTTCCACCAACATTTTTACCGCCTCTGGAGCCGGACCTCCTTTGTAGACGATGCCTGAAGAGGCGTATTCCCTTCCGTCGGCGGAGAGCATGGCGTAGCATATCTCATGGCTCTTTTCATCTGTGGTCAAGGTGTAATGGTCTACGCTTTCGGCATCGATGAATAGATCCGTACCATAGAGGAGTACGGATACACTATCTCCATTAGGCTGAGTCATCGTGTAGGATGTTCCATGGTAAACCCTGGCGAAAAGGAAGTTCGCTTGGGTCATCAGGATAGCCAGAAGGACAATTATTCGATATCGTAAAGTGTGTTTTTTCATGATCCCCAGATTAAAATAACCTTCGAAACTCCTCAAATATACAATTAATTTTCAAAGGTTATTCTAAAAAATCAATGAAAATGCAATGATTTTTTATCAACAATCAAAGTGGGGGATATGTGTTCTGGCAAGAAATATTTATAAAGATGATTCTGCCTTTCCAATGAATAAGAGCGTTACCCTTTGGTGATTTTTGCCAAATAATCGTAGTGCTTGCCATCCATGATTTTTTCACAATGGAAACCCGCATTGGCCGCTGCCACTTCCAAAGTCTCGTAATCCAGATACAACCAATCGAACGGTTCTCCTTTGATGCCTTTGTATTTCATGCAGTAATCGATCTCTCCATAATATTCATCTTCCGGTAGTTCGATGAATCCCTCTTCATCTTCGTAGAGGTAGCACAAATCGCTAGAATCGATGAAAAGAGCTCCCCCTGACGCCAAATGTCTTTCCAATGCTTTAAAAAAGTTGGGGAGGTTATTAACCTTCCCGATGATGCCGGTTCCGTTCATCAGCATAAGGATCGTCTCATATTCACCTTCCAACTTCTCGTCAAAGAAGTCCACGCATTCCACGTTTTTTAGGCCTCTCTCCCTCATGACGTTGCAGGATAGGGTAGAGATGTCGATGGCTTTCACATCAACTCCTTTCTCTTGTAGGTATAGGGCGTGACAACCAGCTCCTGCTCCTACATCTAAGGTCTTCCCTTGCGTAAGATCTAAGGCTTGACGCTCCAAGGGTGGCATCTTCTCGTAACTTCTGAAAAGATGTGGAACAGGTATCTCGTCATCGTCGAAGCAAGAGGATTGTACGACTAGTTTCCTTGCCTTCCCTGTGTGGTAATACTCTGAAATGGCAGTGCCCATTGGGTCTTTGTTGGGAGCGATCATGGGAGTTAAGAATTAAGAGTTAAGAATTAAAGCGGGGTGAACTCGACTGAATTCACC
>JAKSKY010000048.1 GCA_024401515.1 Paludibacteraceae bacterium
TCTGTTTTCTAATGCTTAACAAAATATTTCAATGAAATTTAAACAGTTTCTTAATATGCATATTTGCTTGGGGTGTAGGAAATGCCAACCTCCACGCAGAGGAAAACATCTATGTAGAAGCATTTGCTCATTTTATTGATTCAATACTCGTAAATAGTCATTCATACGTAGAGGGAGATACAATTTGCATAAAGGAGGCTTTTGGCATCACCGACAAATTTCCATCAGTAATTAAGGGTTATCATATCCGTATCATCAATGAATTTAACCATGGGAGAATCCCTAATATAAAGAAGGTGACAAATCGGTATATCAGTCAAGTCTATTTTATATATCCAATGAGAGTTCGTTGCAATTATCCGAAGGAGAAGGGTCTCACTTTAGACGTCGGTATTCATGATGGCTTAATACTCGATCAAGATGGGAAACTAATTAGAAACGCACGTTCAGTTTATCGTTTTGAATTTAACTATTGTAAAGAAGATGGCACAATTCATTTTTGGCGCGTGAATGGAGGATATTACAATGGCCCTTGCCCGTGGTTAAAGTAATCAATATAAATTTCTTTTTCATAGAAAATTATCATACTGCCACTTCCCCGAACCAGTTGCTAACTTAACAAAATTATCCCTATCTTAGCCTCATGAAGAGCCTCGTAACCCATACCACCACCCAACCCACCGTCGAGAGCCTGACCGACTACTATCCGTTGCAAATATTGGGGAATTTCTGCGTGCCAAGTGCGCATTATTGAAAAAAATGATATTTTTGTATTCACAAATTATTGATGGATTTGTGAATGAAATACATAGTATAAATATATGCAAACCGTTGAAGATAGGATATTTAGTAGTTTGAAGAAATGCGGAAGGGGAAAAGTGTTTTATCCTGACCAATTCGCAAGCTATTCTTCGTCTAATAACATTCGTAAGGCTTTAGAGATATTGAAGTCTAAAGGAATGATAATCAGTGTTGCCCATGGCATATATTGTTACCCCAAGATAGACAAGAGGTTCGGGTTGGGGGTAATGTTCCCTTCCGTTGACGAGATTGTTGAGACGATAGCCAAACGTGATCATATCAAGGTGGTCCCTACAGGCGTCCATGCACAGAATATTTTAGGTTTGTCCACGCAAGTGCCTATGAATTATGTTTATCTGACAAATGGCTGGGCGAGGAATATTACAGTATTGGGGAATGTCAATGTGAGATTTAAGCAAACGTCAGCTAAGAACATGTCGTTTCAGAACAAGTTGGCCATGCTTGTCACCTTTGCATTAAAAGACTATGGACGGGGTAATGTCTCTAACGAACAAGTGGCTCATTTGCACGATTTGATTAGAAAGGAGAGAAAGGAAAAAATACAAAAGGACTTGGCTCTTATGCCAGTTTGGATTAGGGAAATTGTCATGGATGCTTATGAACAGGAATACAAAAGAGATACAATTTATATTATATAATCTGCCACAAGAAGAAGGCAAGGTGCAAGTAGTCATTAAGGACGAGACTATATGGTGCACGCAAAAGGCTATGGCTGAACTCTTTGGAGTCGACAAATCGGGCATAAGCAGGCATATCACAAACATATACAAAGAGGGCGAACTATCGAAAGAGACGACAGTTGCAAAAATTGCAACCGTCGTAAACAGAGGTATCCGAGGTGAAGTCACGGAGGAGGTGGATTTTTATAATCTCGACGTGATTATCTCTGTCGGCTACCGTGTGTCTTCTGCTCGCGCTACTAAGTTCCGCCAATGGGCGACAAAGATTCTGAACGAATATATTCGCAAGGGCTTTGTGCTTGACGATGACAGGCTGAAACAAGGTACGGCAGTGTTTGGTGTTGACTACTTCCGTGAATTGCTCGAAAGGGTTCGTTCCATCCGAGCAAGCGAGCGCCGCATTTGGCAACAGATCACCGACATATACGCCGAATGTAGCACGGACTATGACAAGAATGCGCCGACGACTAAAGACTTTTATGCCATGATTCAGAATCGATTCCATTATGCCATAACGGAACAGACGGCCGCGGAGATTGTCTATAAAAATGCCGACCACACAAAAGAACACATGGGTCTGACCACTTGGAAGAATGCGCCAGATGGACGCATTTTGAAGTCTGATGTGTCGGTAGCCAAGAACTACCTCCCAGAAAAGGAAATCAAGCAGCTGGAACGTGCAGTGACATCGTATTTCGACTATATAGAGAACCAGATAGAGCGTCATAACGCCTTCACTATGGAGCAGTTCGCAGCCAGCGTTGACAAGTTCCTGACGTTTAATGACTATAAGGTTCTGCCCGACAAAGGTCACATCTCGGCAACGCAAGCCAAAGAGAAGGCAGAAAGAGAATACGACATATTCAACAAAACGCAACGCATCGATTCTGACTTTGACAAACAAACAAGGGACTTGCTAGGCAAATAATAAAGGTGTGTAAGCTGGTCACAAATTGTGACCGGTCGCAATTTGCGACCATTTCAAACTATAAACAAAAGGTATGGAATTGAAGAAATATAAATTTTTTGATATTATCGTCGTACTAATGACTATGTTAGTAGTTTCGTGTGATAAAAATGCATCTCCAAAACAATCTAATGTTGAGCTAACTTTCATTGATCATTTGATGGCGAATGCAAAAGTTGTAGATTCAATTCAGATGATATCCCCTTATATTTATGCGAATTCTAATGACTTGGGAATTCTTGGGTGTTCGTTACAAGAGATTGAACAGGTTTACGGAGAGCATGATTTAGTTTTTTCTTCGCATTGGGAACTAAAAAGCGTAGCAGACGATGATCCTGAGTATTGTTTTTCTCGATTTTTTAAAGAAACGGAATATCCAGTAATTATATCTGGATATGATTGGATTCGAGATAAAAGCATACAAGAACGGTTGGATAGTGCAGTTGAAAATGTAAGAATAAGGGATTGGTCAGAAAACCATAATATAATGCAGGACTTAAAGCATAAGACTTTGGAGAATATTATGGAAAGTGGAACAGATATGGGAAAGTGTCTGAGAATTTTTTTTGTGAAATACAAAAACAAGGAGATTGCATTTGATGGAGGACAGTTTGATTGTAGACGACTCTATTCTACTCCGTAGTTTTCTACTTCCTCTAAATATTAGAAGAGAATGTAATATAATACTGCCACTTCCCCGAACAAGTTGCTAACTTAACAAAATAAACCCTATCTTAGCCCCATGAAGAGCATCGTAACCCATACTGCAACACAACCCACCGTCGAGAGCCTGACCGACTACTATCCGTTCGGTATGGCGATGCCGGGGAGGAGCTATTATTATTTACTTATTGAATTGATAATCAATATTTTATTAAATAATTCGACTCGTTTTTTTGAGTCTTATATAAAAGATTTTAAACTAAATTTAAACAATTTCTTATATTCTTTGTATGTTTACAAATTAAGTTTCACTTTTATATTTTATCAAGGTTATGATTAAGAAAATAATTTGTTTGGCATCAGCACTATTAGGATTGTCTTTGAGTAGTATGGCAAACACTTCTACTACAGTTGACACTACACTAATCAATAAATATACAGAAAAACTCACATTTTTCTATGGAAACAAACAAATAGATAGTGTATTGGCAATTTGCGATAGCATTCTTCTACTAGACAGCACTTTAACAGATATTTATACGACAAAATCCAATATGTTATCAGCACAAAATAAATTGGAAGAGGCTTTGGCTGTCAACACAAAAGGATTACAGTTTGACCCATTAAATACAGATGCAATTATAAGCCAAAGTCATTATCTTTCCCTACTTTCTCGTAATAAAGAAGCATTGGCTATATTGGATGAAGCAATAAACAAGAATCCAGATATGCCATCACTTTATATTCAAAAATTAAACATATATGGGCGTATGGAAGATTATGAAAATGGATATTCTACATGTGAAAAAATCCTTAAAATAAAAGATGTGGATGATTACTCCAAATATATTGCCCACACAAAAATCATTCGTTTGACAAAAGAAAAGTCTTTAGACAAAGCTATCAACGCCATGTTGAAGACTTTTAATTCCAACTATTACTCTTTAGCATATGCAACAAAAGAGTATAATGCTCGTTCAATATTTGACAAAGGGGAGAAGTACAAACAACTAGCTTTCAAAGCCCACAGCAAAGAGAAACTTGAAAACAAAACGATTTGTATTGATGAATACACTCATTCAGATGTGATTGTACAGGTTTATGAGTACTTTGATCCGAGCGACGCAGGAAGCATGAAAGTGCAGTATGAATTCAGAGTATTCAATAAGGACACCGAGCAATGGATGTATAATATCCGAGTAGAATATTTCACAGACTTCACTGGTCAATACAAGTCGCAGATGGCTGTAATGGCAACACTAAGCGAAGACGGATTCAGAACTTATTGGGACACTTTTAGTGAATTGAAAAAGACTCCATACAAAAAATGGATGAATTTTGCAAACAAGATTATCGACAACAAATTGAAGGTCGGATCAGCAACTCTCATTGGGAAAGACGGAGAATCGACAATCTCTATTGACAGTGATGATGATTCCGAACAGAAATAATCCCACTCATTCAGAATCTCTGAACATTGGGTCATCCTCTGGAATGGGACAAACAAGATAGTGTTTCAAGTCGTTTTCTAAATCTATTCTTTTAGAACTACCTTTCTTGAATTTACCGTCGTTTTTCAGTTCATAATCAATAGTTTCGACATAATATGACGACTTTAGCGATTCATAGTCGCTAAAGTTGTCTAAATAGTCAAAAGTAGAGGTATGCGTCTCGTCAACCAGAATAGGATAAAGATATTTCGACTCTAAGGCATAACCATCTCCTACTAACAAACGGTCAATCAAATCACCATTCTTTGTGAACACAAAGGCATAGATCTTAGCATGAAAATTTTCCCCAGCGTCGGTCATTATTGTTGACGGCACAACAATATATTTACCTGGGGTGAAATATCCTATCATATAAGCAGACACTGAGATCTCATCCAGACTTTTATCGCTATCATAAACGTCCGCATCAAACGACTGTGATTCTGGGATAAATCCAAAAATACTTTCCAACTCGGTCATTCCTATATCCTTCAACTGATCTTTATTAGGCATACATCTCAACGTATATGGGTATTCTTCTATCCTCTCATATCTATTGATATAATTTAAAAAAGACTCATTTGATGAAGCTGAACAAAATTTTAATTCTCATTAGTTCCATGATATTTTTTTCATACCAATGTATAGGGTGTGAGAAGATGGAATTAAAGGATGTAAATGGTAACACTTATGCATATCGATTAGAAAAGAAAAATTTGAATCGTCTTTACTTTCTTGATAGCACGGGTAAGAATATTAAAGTATGCGTAAAGCCTGAAGTAAAGGCAATTGTTCCAGAGTTGTCAAATCAACAATACATTTCTTCCCATCTTAATCGTGAAGAAACTGCTGATATTCATGGATTTATCTTGCTAGCTATCTATGTGGATGAAAATGATAAAATTGTAGAATACAGAGTTGTTCCCTCATACACATCACAATTATGTGAAAAATGTGTAACCCAAGCTTTGGATTTAATGAAAGATATAACAATTTGTGAATCAGCTATACAGAATGGAAAGAAGGTAAAAAGCATAGTATATGTAAGAATTCCATTTAAATAATTTAATAATAACTGTCAACTCTCCGACCCAGTAGCTAACTTAACAGAATTATCCCTATCTTAGCCCCATGAAGAGCATCATAACCCATACCACCGCATTCATGACCGACTACCGTTTCGGCTACACGGGCCACGAGAAGGAGGGCGACCTTGCCGAGGGTGTCTATACCACCCAGTACCGTCTGCTGGACACGCGTCTGGGACAGTGGATGAGCGTGGATCCGCTGTTTGGGAAGTATCCTGATATGGGGGCGTATGGTTATTGCGGGGGAAATCAATTTTACAGATGATGTTATTAGTGATTCCATTGAGATATACGAAAAGAATAAAAATGAGTGGAATGGATTTTCAGGCTCGGAAATATATCATATTAATAACAGATGATTAGAATGATTATCAAAAATCGAAAATAATATGAACAGATATTTTAAAATTACTTCCTGGGTAATACTATTGATAATGTACTTGCCATGCCATTCAATCTCAATAGAAGATATAAGAGAAGAAGATGTGTTTTTGCCTAATGATAAGGTGAAGTGCGTGGTAGAATATATTACGAAGGATTCGACGGGGAACCCAATTAAAGATCGAATAACAGCTATTCAAAAGTTTGATAAAAGAGGAAATGTTTTAGAAAATATTCGTAACGGTTATAAATATATTTATGTGTATAACAGAAAAGGTAATATGATAGAATCTTGTATGTATCATACATCAAGTAGCAAACTAATCAATAAAAGAGTCTACGAATATGATAAAAAACAGAATATTAGGGAATATAGAGATTATGGATTCGATGGGAGAATGAAACAAATGGTATTATATAAATATGACAATAAAGGTAATGTTACAGAGAAGTGTGAATATCCATCCGATGGTATCCTAAATAAAAGATATACATTTCAATATGATGATATGGGGAACGAGATAAAAGAAATTATATACTTACATAGTGATAGCCTGTATCTTGAACTAACCAGCAAATACGAAGAGGGAGGCAACAAGATAACTGAATATAGCTACGTGTCTAATAGCAAGCTAGATAAGAAAATATCGTATAAATACGACACCAAAGGGAATGAGATAGAATATTGTGTGTATTTATTCGATGACAGCCTATGGCTTAAGAAGACTTATAAATATGATAAAAAAGGCAATAAAATTGAGGAATGTTGGTATAAGTTCGGAGATATACTTTATCAGAAAAGGCTTTATCAATACAACGAAAAAGATAATCTGATGAAAGTATTGATTTTTGATAATCAAGGCAGATGTCTCCCAGGTTACATATATGAGTATACATATTTCAAATAACTTCGCCCAACAAAAGAGGAAAAAGAGATAAAGGATTATTATTTATTTCTATAATTTCTAGTGATTCTAAGCAATACTATCAACTGGTATAACAATAAAAGAATCAAACTGAGATTAAACGGAATGAGCCCGGTACAATACCGAGCCCATTCTCTTATAAATTAACTTATTTATTAATCTGTCCAACTTTTCGGGGTCACCTCACCATGTAGGGATGCCCTTTTTTTTTGTTTATAGGATAAGGGACGAATTGGTTTCGCCCCTCATAATTATTGTTCATCTGACTTTTCTTCCGCTTCCTCTTTTTCTGCTTGTGTTTGGGAAGCCAATCTTTCTTTCTCCTTCGCTTTCGCGATCTTTTGGTAAGAGAATGATATTACCAACATCAATAGACCGATGGAGACGAATGCGATGGTTTTGTGGATCGTGTCGAAGCGGGCCATGTCGTAGAAGAATAATTTCATAACAGTGATGACCGTTAAGACGATTCCTTCGATACGAATGTATTTCATCTCCTTGTATAGACCGAAATAGATGCCGAATAGGGCAGCGATGCCGAGGAATATGCTCAGTAGAAGTCCGTAAGGCTCTGTGTGACCTAGGCAGGTTCCGATGTATGAAATCTCATAACTGATCAAGAGCACGGAGCTTAAATAAATGATAGAGTTGAATATGGCCTCCATTTCCGTCTCATTCAATTTGTCCGACATCTTGCTACGGTGTTTACGGTAATAGAAGAGAACCAACCAACATGCCGCGATGAGGATGAAGATACAACCATAGTGGAAGAGGTTGGCGTTTGTCATGCTCTCGAATTCGTTTGGCAAGTGGTAGAGAGTGACAAGTCCGAATGTGAAGAAGGAAATAATGGAAATCGTTAGCGAAAGAATATCGAAACATTCGTAATCGCTCCATCTCTTCTTGAGTACAATAAATCCCCAGATGGTGAAATAGGCCAAAGCGAGCGTGATGCAACTTGTTGAGATGACTTTGTCGTCAATACCTTGTACGTCTAATATTTGAATTAGGTTCAATTCAAGTGTGATGAATGGTATCACGACGATGAGGATGCGTATCACCTTGTTGGTTAAGTCTAGAACAGGAGTAGGCATCTTTTTATCGATAAATAGCATGGCGCCAATCGCTGCCGTACCGAAAAGGGCAGTGAGACTTGTGGAGATGTTTTTCCCCTCATCAATGATGCCCGTCCAATCGCATGCTAAGCTAATGAGCGCAAGTGATAATGCAATCGTATAGAGTGCGATGTGTTCCTTTTCATGGGTCTTCATCCAATAGTAACAGCCTGTTGCGACGATGAATAGCAATAGGGTGGTCAAAATCCATTCCGTATGGGCGATAACGGCAATGATGGTGGTGAAAAATAGCATGGTACGGATAATAGGGTGGAGTTCACGTTGCTCGGCCACACCATTTTCCAACTTGTTTTTCTGCAGAATGAAGAGTTCTCCAACCGCAGTGGTAATGATGGCGATAAAAGCGACGATTGACTCCCACATCGCTTTTAGGGAGAATGAGAGCTCTAGTGGGTGATTTGCCCTGTAGTCGGGACTGTAAGGATTTAGCTCGACCAGTACCCATGGGATAGCGATGATTTGTAGTACGAGGATAACGTATGAGCTGATCTCAAAGATTGAGTTGCTTTTCTCTCTGCCATAGTAGCATAAGGCAACCGCTTCGATGGCCCACAGGATGTTGATCCAAGGCATCTCCAAGTGGACTAGGATGGCTGTGGTTACGACAAAGACTGACATGATGGTTAGGCCTTGTGCGTACAGTTTCATCCAACGATTGTACTTCTCCTCCGTTTCGGCGGATGGGTAATGTTGGTCCACGTAGACGACCGCGGCTGTTATGACAATGAATATGACCGTATTGATGATGGATAGGAGATGTCCCTGAGGAGTGATTTGTGCCGTCACATCCCACATGGCGCGGTATGAGGAGAATGCGTCGAATAGTGGTGTTAGTATCTCAAGATGACCTCCGTGAGGATTACCCCAATCGATGATCAAACTGATCAGTGCGAGAACAAATATCGGATAGGACATTCGCTCGTAGAATGGTCTTTTGCTGAATCGCGCCACCATGAAAAGAACGGCCGCTTCCAAAATCCAGAATATGGTAAGCCAATGACCTGTCATCCACACCAACAAGGCGATCGTTAGGAAACTGATGGCCAACCCGGTGATGAGACGACGAAGCGCTTGGTCCACTGCGTTACGTTTGTAAAGTAGTAAGCATACGCCTGCGTGTAGTATGGCGTTGAGCAATGTGAATAGACCCACATGAGATGCGAAACTCTCGCTGTTGTAGATGGTGTTGTAGCCTAATCCGTAGAAAATGAAAGAGTTGGATAGCAGGAATAAAATGTCGAAATGCTGGAAGAATAGACATTTCTTTATCTTATATGCTAAGAAAGTGACGTAGAAGGTTAAGAAGGTAATGGCTTGGAACAGCAACATTTTGATTGTGTCTGGGTTGCTTGCCCAATTGCCCTGTCTGTATATGAGGGAGATGATTCCCCATGTCGCTAGGAAGGCGGATACAAAGAGTATTCTCCAGTATTTCTTCACTGAAATGATCAGTACGCCAATGTTGATGATGGCGATGTAGGAGAGCAATACCCAAGGTGAACCATTCTCGCCGTCATTTAGGATGAATGGGATGACATATGCGCCTACAAGTCCTATGATGGCTATGATTTCCCGGTTGTATGACCAAGCTATCACAATGGTAAAAGCCGTGATAATCGTCATGAGGGCGAATGCCACAGGCATAGGTATCAATTGATAGAGATGGTATGCGAAGAAGGTCATAAAGTAGAGAATAGCTACCGAACCACTGGCTAGAATGGCGCTGAACTTTTCGTATTGAGGTCTCAATTTATAGGCGACACCTTGTAGTCCCAATCCTAATAGCGAACCTATGATGATACGTAAAGTTGGACTGACAAGTTGGTGGTCGATCGCATACTTTCCTCCGATTACCACTCCGATTAGAAGGATAAGTATACCCAATTTGCTGATTAAGTTTTCTCCAATGAATTTTTCCCAATCGAACTTATCGGATATGCTTTCCATTTTCTCGGAAATTCTATCGAAGATATCCTTTTCAGCCGGTCTAGTCGTATCCCCTTTGTCTTGTTTAAGTGAAAATGGTTCTGCTTTAGGGGTATTATCCGCCACTGGCTCCGTTTTAGGAGCGTCGTAAGTCTCCTGTTGATTTTGTTTTGCCTCTTCGTGGGTTTCATAAACAGGCTCTTGTACTTTTTCAGCGCTGTTTTGGATAGACTCCTCTTCTTGAGTTACCACCTCTTCCACGACATTTTCTATCGGTTCTGCCTGAAGACGATCCACTTCTTCACGTAGTGTCTGGATGTTGTTGGACAAATTTCGGATTTCCCGCACCACCTCGTTGAATGTTGATTCGTATGAGGTAGTGAATTTGAGGTATTCGTTTTTCATCGAATTCAATCGATCGGATAACCTTTTCTTCTCTTCTTCCAACCCGACAATCTGTTGTTGAAGCGTTGTGATTTCGTTTGACGTTGCCATATTTCCTCTCTTTCTCCTCCTGGCTATTGCCGTGGGGATTTATTAGAATATAAACCGTTGTGACGTGTGTAACGGAACGTCACCAGGTGTTGTTGTGTTTCAAATGAAACTTAATTTGTTTTGTTTGGACAAAATAAGTGTTTTTTTTGATGTGGTGCCCCATTAAAAACTTCTTATCTATCTTAAAAATCTATAAATATAGGGCTGGAACAATTATTTTTTTGATAAAAGCGATGAGTGGTATTGGGTTTGACAGTATCTTTGCGCTCGTTGATTGACGAGAGAATCAACAATTTTGTATTACAGAATAGTACATTGAAATGAATAATTTCGGATTCCTTTTTCTTGTCACATTGGTGGCGGTGACGTTGGTCGTCTTGCTGCTAGGTGTACAGACGCTGTTTTCGAAAAGGAAAAAGTTTCCCAACACCCATGTGGGTGGAAATAAGGAGATGGCGAAACGGGGAATCTATTGCGTGCAGACTCAGGACGCTTTGGAAAGAAGAGGTGTTCATCCGCATCGGAAAACTCAAAACGAGGAAGGCAAAATTGGTAATAATGAAAATTAATTTGATATGAAGTATTTTAACTCACTTTCTACTGCGGCACTTTTGTTGGCAGTGACATCTTTGTTTAGTTGTAAGGATACTCAATCTTCTGCGAACGAGAATTCAAATGACAATTCGAATGTGAATAATGTGGTTGTGAACACTGTTGCGACCAATGATTCCAAGGTTGAGGAGAGCTCTGCTGTATATCCGATTGCCTATGTAAATGTTGATTCTCTACTTTTGAATTATGATTATGCCAAGGATTTGAATTCGGCGCTTTTGAAGAAGCAAGAGAAATCCCGCAAGGAGTTGAAGAGTAAGGAGGAGAAGTTCCGCGCAGATTATGAATCTATGATGAAGAAGTACCAAGCAGGTGCTTATTTGACGGAGGATGCTTTGAGAAGAGAGCAAGAGAATTTGGCTAAGCAGGAGCAAGATTTCCAAATTTTGGAGAATAAGTTGGCTCAAGAGTTGATGAGTGAGCAACAAAAGACAAATGCGCAATTGCGCGATACGATCGCTTCATTCTTTAAGATCTACAATGCGGACAAGCGTTATAAGTATATTTTGAGTGATGCGGGTGTGTTGTATTACGACGAGACTTTGGATATTACCAATGATGTCGTAGCGCAATTGAATGCTAGATATGCGGCTCGTAAGAAGAAATAATCCATAGTTTAAGGATGTAAGGGGGAGGCCAGACGGTCTCCCTTTTTTGTTCCCTATTTTATCTCCGACTATTTCAGTAAGTCCGCTATTTTTGTTTAAATTTGCGTGTATAAGTAAAATCTCAAGAAAAACGATTTATAGAAACCACCTATTTGTAATACCATGTTGAGAATAGAAGAGTTACCTAAAGAACAAATATATGTAGCCGCTCATCCCAATTATTTCCCTGAGACGGCATTGGTTTTAGCTAAAAAGTTGGCGGATGCCCATGGAAAGCAGATTTGTTTTTTGGGGGTTGTTTCCGGGAAGGAGGATTCTTCCATCTATACCAATGCCTTTGAATCATGGACGAAGGATAAATTGGGTTATCCTGTCAATTACTATGCTGTCGAGGAGGGTAGTTTCACTGACTTTATGGAATTTGTTGAGGCTGCTATTCTTGTGTTTGAGTATGGTGATTTGCCTCCTTATAATAAACCAGCCAAACAATTAAAGTTGTGTCGTGAATTACGTATTCCTTATTATTTTGTAAAACCAGGTCAGACGATATCTTTCAACCGTGTGCTTGTGCCGATTGGGTTCCTTGTGGAAGAGCGTGAGAAGGGAGTCTTTTGCAGCGGCATGGGAAGACATTTCCAATCCCATATTATGTTGATGCCTGCCCATGATTATGGAACCCGTGCGCAACAAAATACGGAAGCGATCCAAAAGGTGATGGACAAAAGCTCTTTGGATTATGAATTGGTTGCCGCGAAGAAGAATAGTTTTAAGATTGAATTGGAGGCTGTGGAGAAGGTCGATGAGATGAAAGCGGACCTTTTGATGATATCCGCCTCCCGTGAGTATGGCATGGATGACATCTTGTTTGGTCCGAAGGAGCTGAAGGTGATTAAGAAAACAAGTATTCCGTTGATGATTATTAATCCAAGAAAAGACCTCTACGCATTGTGTAATTAGTGGCTTTATCGATTGAAAGATCAGTTTGGTCGATTAAAATAGCCAATCAGTACATAAAATGGTGATAATCAGTGTTTTCTATAGATTTTGGCACGTGCTTTGTACTATAACTAATAGAAAGTGAAACTAAAATTGAAATATTAACATTCTAAATATTACGGTTATGAAAACAAATAAGTTCATCGCAATCCTCGTTACTGCAGCAGTAATGGTTTGCACCTCAGCAACCGCCCAACGTGCCGGTGGTCGTCAAGGCGGACAACAAAGAACAGAGATGAGAAGCGCATCTCGCAGTGGTAACAATCAAAGTGTAAGAACATCTCAAAATAGATCTAGTGAAATGCGTAGCGCATCCCCTGCTCGCAGGCAAGATGCGGCGCCACAAATGCGTAGCGGTAGCAATGCACAACGTGCTCAAGCACAACCAAGAGCTAGCCAGGCTCCAGCTCATCAACCTCAACCTCAGGTTCATCGCTCTCAGCCTCAAGCTCCACGTCCACAAGCTGCTCCAAACCATGGACAAGCTCCACGTCCACAAGCCGCTCCACGTGCGTCTCAGCCACAAGCTCATCATGCACCAGCGCCAGCGCATAAGCCAGCGCCAGCGCATAAGCCAGCTCCAACGCATGTGCCAAACGCATCATTCCGTGCAAGAGCTCCGCAACCAGCTCATCACGCACATCATGCGCCAGCACCGCGTAAGCCATCTCCAATCGTATATCACAGTGGTAGACCTTTCCGTCCAACGATGCATCCACATGCATGCCACTTCGATTGCCATGGTGTGAGATACTACGTTCACAATGGACATTTCTATCGTTCACATCCGACTTTCGGATATGAGTTGATCCATCGTCCTACTAATTTGGTGTTGACCGCTTTGCCATTCGCTTGCGTATCATTCCACCTTGGTGGCATTGATTACTGGTATGGTAACGGTGTGTGGTTCCAAAAGAGAGTAGGTGGATATGTAGTCATCGATAGCCCAGTGGTTGGCACAAACGAGGTATTCGTTTCTACTCTTCCAGTTGGCTTTAGAGCGGAGGTAGAGTTCCCTGGTTACTACAGACACAATGAGGTTTGGTTGAGAGCGGTTGATGGTGGATATGTAGTAGTTGGAAGCCCATACGATGACGTATATGTTCCAGAGGCTTATGTAATCACCAAATTGCCTGCAGGAAGCAAGCGTGTAGTTGTTAACAACCGCCTTTACTGGTATGGTGGCGACACATGGTTCGAGCCAGTCGCTGGTGGATATGTAGTCGTAGAAGAACCATACAAATAATCTTAATTAGAATGTAAAACGAAGGGAAGTCGATTGGGCTTCCCTTTTTTTTGTGATATGTGGATATGATTCTGACCTGTTTTTATGCTGTGAAGTTCTTCCTGTACTCTTCCGGGGTCACACCGATATTGGTTTTGAAATTACGGTTGAAGGTACGCAATGAATTGAATCCTGATGCGATGGATATCTCTTCGATCAATAGGTCGTTGTTGTGCTCAAGCATGTATTGAGCCTCCTTGAGCCGCAATGAAAGGATATATTCACTGATGGTTTGTTGTTTGTTTTGTTTGATGGCGTTGGCCATGTAGGTTCGGTTGGTAGCCAATGCCTTTATCAAATCTTCCGGTTTCGTTTCGGGATTGAGGTGCGGTTTCTCCGTATGGATCAACTCTTCCACCTTTTCGAATAGTTGGTTGTTCTTCTCCACCAATTTATTGAGGAGCGCATCCATACCATTCTCGTCGGGATTTTCCTCTTTTTCCTCAGTAAGGTGACTCTCTTCTTCCAGTTTCTTCACCCTTTCGTAAAGTTCTCCGTACTTTACGTAATATATAGGGAATATGCTATAAAAGAGAATCGTCGCGATGCGGAAAATGGATTCTGTCGCCGCACATGGGTAGATTTGGATGAGGATAGCTACGATGCCCTCCACCAGCGCGGTGAGAAAGGCGATTTTCACCCAATGTAGGCGAATTTCCCTGGAATCGACACCTGCCACATTTTGAGCTTGGCGTAGGTAGTTGCTTCTCTCCTCAAAGAAATCTTTCGTGAAGAAGCCTAATTGGACAATATAGGTGATGCAAAATATAAAGCGTACCAAGGAGGGGATGTTGGGCCCTAAATGGTTGAAAAAGTCATTTATATTGTTTGTGTTGTAATTCTCTTGGAACCGTGTGGCGATAAAGAAGATCAGCGGAAAGATGATGATAGGTACCGCATAGGGTAGGCATCGTTTGATGGATGCGTATTTCCCTGTATATAGAATGATTAGCGCAATGGTGAATAGTAGGGATTGTGAGGAGGAGATGGTGGTGGTGACAATTCCCATGATGGGCATGGGTTGGTAGTGCCAATGTTGCATGCAACCAATACTAAAATTGCCTAGTGCGACGCAAAAACAGGCCACGGCCAATACGTGACAAGCTTTTTTATATCTGCCGTAACTGGAGTGGCGAACCTCTTTTCTAAATAAAAAATGTGCTCCGCTAATGACACAAACGATAATAGTAAGGATTCCTCCCAATCCTAAAATGTCTTCTATACTCATCAGTTCTAATTTTGTGCAAAGATAAGATATTTTGCGGTGAAATCGTGATTTTTTGATAATTATTTAGACTAATAGATGAATTTTTGCAGATTTGTCTATTCGTTTTTGTAGATTTGACCAATGACAAGCACACTACCTACCTAATTTTGCCCCCGAATTAAATAACCTAAACGAATTATTTATCTAAAAAAATGGAAAAGAGAAATCGATCTCGGCTTCTGGGCGTATGGCTGCTCCTATCGATGTTATTCGGTGTGAGCATTCATTCGTGGGCGGCGAAGAGCGATATTGTGACGGAAGTCACGGTTAGCTCGACAGCGGAAACGGCCACGTTTACCATAACGCGAAGCGAAACGTCCGCAGCGACGTTTGTGAATTATCGGACCTTGGATGGTTCGGCAGTGGGAGGGGTTCACTTCGAACACCAATCAGGACGTCTCTATTTTAAAAAAGGAGAGATGTCCAAAGAGGTAGTTGTGAAGTTATTGAAACCTACTGGTATGTTTTCTTATGGTAATGAGGAGCGTGAGTTCTCGCTTATCGCTTGGAACTCCTTCTGTGACGGGGTGGTTGCTACACAAAAGGTGGGTAATGCCAAGGGGTATAACACCAACAACACGTCGGAACGTACCATGTACTTGGATGATTACTTCCTTTGGAATGATATGCAGGATGTGAATCATTCCTTTAATGTGAAGAGTTTTTTGAACAGTAGCGAACGTGCTTATTGGGAGGCTTCCGGTCAAACATGGACTAGTAATGTTTGGATTACATTTTATACCAAACGCAAGGATGATGGATGGTATAATGGATGGATGTATTTGGATGGCTCTCAGGTTCACTGGTTTGAGTATGAGGATGTCGGAACGGGTAAAAGAAGACAGCCTTGGGACTGGAATATAACTGCCAATGTGGGTTCAACCGTCAGCGTGAAATGGCGCTCTCATGGTGCGAGTAGGGATGATGCGGATGTTTATGATATCATTGCGCATGGTTATATCTATGATAAAGCTGCGCCTACCGCAAAATCTTTGCAGTGTAATACTACTTATGCTTATTCGACTGGTGATTTGCTATCCGTAGCGGTTGTTTATGATGAGATAGTCAATTTTAACAATATGCCGGCTGATCCGTGGATTGAAACCAATGTCGGTCGTTTGAGTTATGTGAGTGGAGCTGGAACCAATGTGCTCTATTTCCAAAAGGTATTGGATGCAGATTTAGATGCGACTGAATTGACGGTCAGCAAGACGAATATCACATTGAAGGATATTGCTGGAAATACGCAAAATAGTATTTCTCTCAAAAATACCGCTTTCAAATATAAGGCGTCTCGTTTAAGTGAAGGTGCGTTGAAATCGGAGACCGATATCTGGAAAAAGGTGGCCAATCTTACATGGCCGAACAAACAGACTCAATCTGTGGCTGGAGTTTGGCATATCTACCGTTATAAAACTTTGGATGGACCTTCGATTGATGAGGATTTCGCCTATCCATTGTTGAATAATGAATTGGAAAATACAAAGGCTAGTTATGAGGACAATGATGCAAATTTGTTGTATGATACCGACTACACTTATTTGCTTCAATTTGTGCCTTCTTCTTTCAAAATCTCAGATTTGTTACTAGATCGTTTTGTCTCTTGCCAAGCGATCCTAGAAAGAGATTTTAACATCCATTTGGATAGAACCAACTATGACGATCATATAGAATTGGATTGGACATCCAGTGATTTCAAGGACACTAAAGCTCATGAGTTCAAGGTTTATAGGCGAATGGGCAAGGTAGGATCCTATTCAGAAATCGCAAAGACGAACAGTACGACCAAGCACTATGTCGACAATGACATATCGAGTGGATGCGCGACCTATTATTATAAGGTCTCCACAGCTACGTTGTTCGCGGATAACAATTCACCATCAGGCGTGGAATACTTTAGTGATTCCATCACTGGTAAATTGTCTTCCGAATCTCAAGTTACCTCTTTGGAAGCGACCAAGGGAACCTATGCCAATACGGTTAAGTTAACATGGAACGCACAACAAACGGGTGTCGATGCGACGAACTATAAAGTTTATCGTCGTGATTTGAATGCGGATGACGGATGGGTGAAATTGCATTCAACTTCAGGTACCGCCAATGTTTACTCATTTGATGATAATACGGCGTTGCCTGGTAAGTATTATGAATATAAGGTGGCATCTTCTTACATCTGTGCGGAGAGTGGTACGGAAACCGATCCGGTAGAGGTGAAGGATGATGGATTCTGCCGTGCTCTAGGTGTCGTTTCAGGTCGTGTGACTTATGGAACAGGAACAGCGGTCAATGGTGTGAAAGTCGCTATTGTGAAGGGCGGTGATGATGATGTGACCGATCAGTTCTACGCTTTGCGTGTGAATGGTGCGGGTTCAGGTATCCAATTGCCTTTGTCTCTTGGCGATGGTGCTAAATACTTTGAAAAACCATGGACCATCCAGTTCTATGTAAATCCTGATAATACGATTACCGATACGACTGGTGCGGTTGCAAAGAATGCTCCATTGGTTGAGGTGACCCGTAATTTCGCTTTGTCTTTGGCAAAGGCGGAGGGTAGTGATTATGTTTTGAATATCGCAGCGAATGAAAAGGGCGCTTGGCTTTCCAAACCGACTACATTGAAGATTGCCGCAAAGCAATTCTCTCATGTCACTTTGGGTTATGACGGCGCGGGTTCTTTCTCTGTGAAGGTAACTGACGAGTATGGAGAGATTCGTTCGGCAGTTAGTGCTTTTGATGCTATTAAGTTTGTCTCCGCTAACGATACGGTGACTACAAACTCATTGAATTTTGGTAACTCTTCAAATGGCAAGGATCTATTCTTAGGCTATATGGACGAGATCAGGGTATTCTCTGATAAGCAATTGTCTGATAGCGAGATCCTTAAATATTATAATCATACATTGTCTGGTACCGAACCGAACTTGGTGGTATACTGGCCTATGGATGAGGGTATCAAGAAACAAAAGAGTGTTTATGACTATTCGAAGACTTCTGGTGTGACGAATAATAACCATGGAACAATCCTTCCTGGTAGTGCGGTAACATCCGCTGTTATTCCAACAACTGATCAGCTAAGCGTGTGTGCCGTGACTGATGAGATGGGTAATTATACCATCAATGGTATTCCATTCTCAGGTGATGGAACCGCCTATATGGTAGTACCTTCATATGGTATCCACAAATTCTCTCCGCTATATGCGACACGATTTGTCTCTTCCAGCTCATTGGTGCATTCTGGCGTTGACTTTGAGGATGTCTCCTCATTTGAGACCCATGGTGTTGTTTACTATCACAATACCAATTATCCTGTGGAGGGCGCTAATATCTATGTGGACGGAACTATTTGCAGTAAGGATGGCGAAATGATTTCGACGGATGCGAATGGTGAATTCGTCATCAGTGTGCCGATTGGAGATCACCATGTGCAAGTGAAGAAGCAGGATCACGTCTTTGTGAATGATGGACGTTACCCTTCCAATCCATTGAGAGAAAAGACCTTCGATAGGGTATTGGATGAACCATTGCTGTTCTATGATTCTACGTTTGTCACTTTGACTGGTCGTGTGGCTGGTGGATATCCGGAATCGGAGAAGGTCCATGGTTTGGGTGCAGGTTCTGCTACCATTGGTAAGGCTACTATAGTCTTGTCTGCAGGTGATAAATACCAATTCAATACGGTAGATTCTGTCCGAAACTTTACCAATCCATCGCAATGGATTCACTCTACTGCGTCTACGGGAATTGGCGGACAAGATGGTGCGGCAAGGACGATAACCATTCATACAGATTCTCTTACAGGTGAATTCGCCGTCTCATTGCCACCTGTGGATTTCAAGGTGCAAAGTGTTGCGGTTGATAATGATGATAAAATTACTTTTTCAACTGAGAATATTGAGATGATTGGTTTGGCGAGTGGCGGATTGCAAGTGAAAACAGACACACTTGTCGAAGAAACTGGTGATACCGCAACATTCGATTATCTCTATGCTTTGGATTTGATTTATCGTTCGAATCCTATTTTGAAGGTGACACCAACCTCTAATAACAAGGGTATTTTTGGAGATTCTGTTTATGTTTACAGTGATCCGGCGTCTAAAATAAAGGATACAATTGTTCTTTATTCGAAGGAGAATGATTCGATCAGCTATCTCTTTGGTTATCCGTTGTTCACTCAAACTCAAGAGTATAGTTTTAACTTATATGGATATGAGTCCTATGTGAATCGAGATGGAGCGACACCTAAAGAAACTAAGATTCCTTTGGCAGGTGCAGAGGTGGCAGTTGCTAATGATTTGGGTGCGATAAAAGTCGCTATTGATGATGTGCTTGATGAAGACAGTACCTTCTATAATGCGGGCGATATAGTGGAGTCCAATAATCAAGGAGTGTCGTTGGATGATACGGGTAATGCTGAATACACCTTCCTTGCCTCATATCCGAATATCGTTGCTCCATACACATTGGGTATGAATATTGCATATAGTTATGCTGGTAAAACGTATCAATGGGATCAGAATGGATTGTTCAAGGGTATTATCGTTGGAGGTCTTCCAACAGGTAACAATTTTGTGACTGGTGGCCCTGATCTTGTGACATTTGTCTTGAGAGATCCTCCGGGAACTGGATCTTCCGCTTTCTTGGAAGAGGGTACAACAATTACCAATAGCCATTATAAGTCTAAGGGCTTTAATTCAGAGAACTCTATCAAAACTACCTCATATCTTGGTATAGAAAACCATACAGCAGGTGGTTCGCCAGTCTTTATGGTGTTGACTGATATAAAGAGTGATAACGATTTGGTGGTTGGAACTGACATCAAAGGATCTTACACCAAGGGAAATACTTTCACTACCACCACAACTACTACGCAACGTATTAGTACATCTGATGCTATGAACTATGTAGGAGCGGATGGTGATGTCTTCATCGGAACGGGAACCAATTATGTGTTTGGTAAACAAAGGATGGTTGCTCCAGTTAGAGATTCGAATAGTTCTTATTCCATCTCTTTAGAGGATGCCATTGGTGTAAAGCAAAGTTTCTCTACATGCTTCAAGTATACCCAAAACTACATAGAGAATGTATTGATTCCTAATTATGAGATGTTGCGTAACAACACATTCATCTGTGGTGTGCCAGAGGCGATGTACAATACCTCCTATCCGAATAATACGGATATGCCTATCTACATTACAAGGATGTCCGCGGACGATGCACGTCTAGGAAGTAGAAATACGGATAAAAGTGTTTGGGAGGAAAAAGCATCTACTACGGAAGATGCGGGTCCTAGTTACATTATGATTATGCCGAACGATCAACAAACGAAGTCAGATACAATTGTTTGGTATAATACCCAAATAGAAAAATGGGTGGAATATTTAAGAAAGAACGAAGAGGCAAAGGTAAAAGCCATAGAGAGCGGCACGCCTATAATCAATCATTCTTTTGATTCTGGTACATCTGTCGAGAACAGTGTGGAGACATGTAATGATACGACCATTAATACCAATAATCATGCGGAAGTTTATTTGAAAGTTGGCTGGAACTTCGGTTTGAAATTGAATGGATTTGGTGTTGGTGTGGAGATTGAAACCAATGATGGATATGTACAAGATTGGGGTAAGGATTCTAGTTATACCACATGCCAAACCGTAGGTTACTCTTTGGTTGAAGATGGTGATGATGATGCTTTGACCGTAGATGTCTATGAAGCTTCAGACGGTTTCGGTCCGATCTTCTATACCCGTGCGGGACAAACTACTTGTCCGTATGAGGATGAGAAGAGGACAAAGTATTATAAAGAGGGATATATTATCTCGGAGAAGACTATGCAGATTGAATATCCACGTATCACGGTGGAGAACCCTTATGCGACTGACGTTCCAAGTGGATCAGCGGCCAACTTTACATTGAACTTGGATAACCTTTCCGAGACCAGTGAGGATGTGTGGTACATGATGTATGTTGTCGATGAGACCAATCCGAATGGAGCTGCTTTGTCTATCGACGGTGTGCCATTCTCTACTTCAAGACAAGTTTTGGTGAACGCACTTCAAACAACCAAGAAGAATTTGCAAATTAAGCAATCCCGTATGGATGTGATGAAGTATGATAGCATTGCGGTTGTTCTTGCCTCTAATTGTCAATACGATGGTACGGATATCTTCGCTGTTATCGCCGATACCGTTTATTTGTCCGTTGAATTTGTTCCAAGTTGTTCTCCGCTCACTCTTCAGATTGACG
>JAKSKY010000049.1 GCA_024401515.1 Paludibacteraceae bacterium
ACCGTTGGATACGATCCCGCCTATTGTGGCAGATACGGTGCCGCAGAATGATGAGCCGTTCTACAGAAAATCGGTTGCTTCCAAGAATTTGCTTCTGACACCGAATGGCGATGGTTGGAACGACACTTTGGTCTTGACGGAGAGTGAACAGTGTGAAGACAATGAATTGTATGTTTACAATCGTTGGGGGATTGTCGTCTGTCATCAACGACGCTATGAAAATAGTTGGCGAGGCGAGGTGGCTAATTCATTCAGCATGGGGAAGGGAAATCTTTTGCCTGTCGGAACTTATTATTATATGCTGATTTGTCATGGGGAGCGAATCGCTTATGGCTTCATAGAGCTCTCTTATTAATAAAGATATAGTGATGAAAAAGTTATTGGTTGGTTGTTTGCTGTTGGTCAGTACAATGGGCGTGATGGCCCAACAGGAGTTTAGTCCTAATCTCTATTTGATGGATGCTTATCGGTATAATTCCGCCGCTTCTGGATTTACGCACGGTTTGAATCTGTCGATGGTTTATGCGAACCAGTGGATGGGCATGGAGGGTGCTCCTCGTGAATTATCGTTATCGGCCCATCAATTGTTGCGTGAGACCAATTTCTCAATGGGTGGCCTCTTGTCTTGTGAACGGAGCGGCCTTTCGAAAAGGGTGGAGTGTGAGTTGGCGGGAACCTATCGTTTCTTGGTGTCGGATTGGACGTGGCTTTCGTTGAGTGTTGGTGGTGGCGCGCGGGTGATAGGTAAGGATTTCTCTCTCTTGATACAAGATGAGGATGCTTATTACGAGAAGCAGGCGAGGCGGGAGGTCGTTCCTCGTTTTCGTATGGGTGCATGGCTGAAGTGGGAGGATGGCTCCTATTGCTCCTTTGGTGTGAAAGGGGTGGGTTTGGGTCATTTAAGATCTTTCGGCCACAAACAATCCACCCATTTTTACTGGTCGGGGGAGAAGTGTTTCCCGCTTCGGCGTAATCGAAGCCTTTCGTTGAGTGGTATGGTTTATGTGGCGAAGTATTCTCCCATCGCCCTTTTATTGGCTCCCGCTATTCGGATGAAGAAACAGTGGGAGATGGGCCTTTCTTACCAAACGGGTAGGGTGGTTACCCCCTTTGTGAAACTTTCATTGAACGATCATTTTCGGCTAGGCGCTTCCTATTGCTATTCTTTGTTGCCTCATATGACTTGGGTAGAGTGTTCTGGCTTTTCCCTCTTGCTGAGTTGTCGCGTCTCTTCCGACGAAAAAGGAAGGGAGCGTCTCTTTCGAAACGCTCCCTTATGATTGGATCATATAGATCAATTATTCTACTTGTCCGCTGATTTCAACCTCTTGCTTCTTCAATTTGTTCTTGGTTAATTCAGCATATTGTTGTCTGTTCTTGTAGACGTCGCATGCCAAGTAAAGCGCATTGCGGAATGACTCTTCTGACGCTTCTCCGATGCCCACTTTGTCGTAAGAGACATCGTGTACGGGTGAAGTACGGATGATAGGAAGGTTGGCTGTGTAGTTGACGCCACTCTCCATGGCGATGCATTTGAAAGGCGCCAAACCTTGGTCATGGTACATAGCCAAGACTGCGTCGAATCTTTTGAAATTACCGCTTCCGAATAAAGAGTCTGCAGGATAAGGACCAAAGCAGGTGATGCCCATCTCGGTCGCCTTCTTGATGGCAGGAATGATGATCTCTTCCTCTTCGCTGCCCAAAACTCCATTGTCGCCGGCGTGAGGATTCAATCCCAAAACGGCAATGCGTGGACGGATAACGGAGAAGTCTTGGATCAAGGTTTTGTTCAAATCCCTCAACTTGTTCACCAATTTCTCGGTAGTCAAATTAGCTGAAACTGATTTGATGGAGACGTGTCCGGTAGCCACTGCCACTTTCAAAACGTCGCTGACCATAATCATCAATCCCTTCTCTCCGAAGCCGAATTTGTCTTGCAAATATTCAGAATGTCCTGGGAAGTGGAACTTCTCGGATTGAATGTTTTTCTTGTTGATTGGTGCGGTGACCAATACGTCGATGAGGCCGTCGCGTAGATCTGAAGTGGCGCGCTCCAATGCTAGGAATGCCGCTTTGCCAGCCTCTTCTGTGGATTTCGCCAATTCAACCTTAACCTCCTCGTCCACACAGTTAATGATGTTGGATCTTTTGGAGTTGGCTTCTGAAGCGTTGGCGATGACGTTCAAATTGAAGTTCTCGATGTTCAACGATTTGCGGTGAAATGCGGCCGCTTTAGATGAACCATATACAATCGGCGTGCAAAATTCGTTCACGCGTGGGTCGGATAAAGTTTTGATAATCACTTCATATCCGATGCCGTTGATGTCACCTTGCGTAATACCGACTTTTATTTTATCTTCTTCCATATTATACTTTTCGAGTGTTTCTGATAATCTTTTCTACAAAAATATAAAAAATTAATCAAAATCCAAGGTGTGGAGTATCGCCTCCACATGTCTGATTTTGTTTCTCTTCTTGTGTTGAGGCGCATATACGAAGGTCTCCACGGTGATGAGCTCGTTCTTTTTCTTGTCGAGGAAGGTGCGGCTGACGAAAGGTCCACCCATGAAATCTCCCTCTGTTCTCCATAATCCGCGTACTTCAACACATCTTTTTTTCTTGTAGTAGATGGTACGGGCGGTTGGCGGTATAACCTCGTTCTCCGTTGCCATATAGGATCCTTCGCTAGGTCCTTCAACATAGATCTTCGTGATGGAGTCACGTCTCTCTATGATGCGGTCAAGGTTGAAGTCTGTAGAATCCTTATATGGGGTGCGGTAGGCCAAAATGTCCATGCGTGTATCGATGCTTCCGTTGGACATCCATATGAAATTGTCTCCCACTTTCGATTTGTTGATGTAATTCGGAATGGTGAGCTTGATGCCTAATTCCTTATGCATTTTCAACATGCCGTCATTGTTGCAGTAACGTTTAAAATAAAGGATATTGCGCTCGCTCTCCATTTCAACAAAGAAATCGATGATGGCTTGCCCTTTTTCTTTGAGGACACGTATCACTTCGTCGTGGTTAGGCGCTGTGATTTTGATGATCGCCTGCGTGTCCGCCCATTTGTCTTTTATATAAGTTACTTTCCCTTGCGTGAATTGGTTGCTGTCTATCTGGTAGAACAATATGTTACGCATAGGATGGACGATGTTTGTGAAATTGTGGGGTTCTAGGAATATGATTTTGAACATCGGTTCAGATTGAGGCAATCCTGGTGTGTCTTGGTTTAGAAAATCGAAAATGGCACGTCCTGCGGGGCCGTTCCAATCTGATTTGTTACCTACTACCATCAAGTCATATGGATTTCCTCCTACAGATACTGTAAACACGTTACCTCCATTCTTTTCATTACAAGAGGAGAGTAGCATGAGTAGCATAAAGAAATATAGCAATCTTTTCATCTTATTTTCCCATTAGTTTCTTTGTTGATAATAATCCACAAGCAGCCAAGATATCTTCGCCTCTGGATTTTCGTATGGTGGTGGTGATGCCTGCTTGGTTCAGTTTGTCCCTGAACCATTCCATCCTTTGTTCGGAGGCTCCTTTGAGCGGTACTTCTGGCACGGTGTGGAATCTAATTAAATTGATTCTACACTCCAAACCTTCCAAAAGTTTCCGAAGCGCGTCAATGTGTTTTTGTTGGTCATTTACCCCTTCGAACATGGTGTATTCGAACGACACCCTACGTTGCCCGGAGAAATCATACTTCTTGATCTCCTCGATGACCTTGGCGATCGGGAAGGCCTTTTGTGCCGGCATGATTTCCAAACGTTCCTCCGCGATAGGGTTGTGGAGACTCACCGCCAAGTGACATTGGCTCTCCTTGAGGAATCTTTGTAATCCAGGTATGAGACCTACTGTGGATACGGTAATGCGTTTAGGGCTCCATGCGTAACCATACTCCGCAGTGAGGACGTTTAATACGCGAAGGACATTCTCCGTGTTGTCGAATGGTTCTCCCATGCCCATGAAGACCACATTGGTAAGTTGTTGTGATTCTGGAATGGATTGTATTTGATTCAAAATATCCGCTGCGGTAAGTTGACCGTGGAATCCTTGCTTGCCCGTCGCGCAAAATTTGCAGCTCATTTTACAGCCGATTTGCGTGGAGACGCATAGGGTAAATCTGTCACTGTCAGGAATCATTACACTCTCGATGTACCTTCCCTCCTTTTCGAAAAGATACTTCTTGGTGCCGTCAACTGATTGGGTGGTTTGTATCGGCGCATATGTGCCAATGGTGTAACTCTCCGCTAGCTTGTTTCTGTTTGCTAGAGAGATGTTGGTCATATCGTCGATGGATGTGACTCTCTTTTTGTATAACCAATCCGCAATCTGTTTGGCCGTAAAAGCTGGCATCGCAAGCTCTTTTACAACTTGCTTTAACTCTTCAACCGACAGCGCTAGTAATGATGTCTTACTCATGACTTAAATTAAAAAAGGCGCGAGGAAAATCCAAGTAACCTCGCGCCTTATTATTAGATATTAGAATTTATCAATAGGCGATGGAACGATTGTCCTCGATGTCCGCTTTTTCAATTAGACTGTTGATTGCCCTTTGATAGATGATTTGACCTCTGTACATGTCGTTGTTAGGCATATCCATAGAAGTCTTGGAGAGTACCTTTACTTTGTATGCGGCATTCTCACCCTTGATTACTGCAGATTCCTCGTCAGCTTTCAAAGTGGCGATTGTGCCAAGTAGAGCAGACTCGATTGATCTTTCGTTCTCGAATCTTCTATCGTTGAAAGTGATTCCTCTAATTGTATCAGCAGATAGAGCGGAAACCTCTTTGTTTGCCCACTCTTCGTTGATAGCGGCGAATTTCTTCTCGTTAATCACCTTTCTGTTGACATAGTTCTTTACGGCAGACATGCTGTAAGGAATGAAGCCATCCTCGATGATTGTCTCAACTGCGGCGATTGCGCATTGGTTTGTTGACTCGAATGGTTGAGAGACGATGTCACCCTCTTTGCGACCCTTCTCGAATGCCCATTTGATGATCTTGCGAGCGTTCTCGACACCCATGATCTCTGATCTGTCATTGGTTACGAAATACTCTTCAGCGGAAAGACCCTTGCTTTCTGCGTTTTGAATGAAGCTCTCCAATGTGTTGTTATCGCTAAGATATTTGCTTGCAGATTCGTAGTATTTACGACCTGTTTCTGTGCTAGCCTCGATCTTAATGGCAACCTCTGCGATTTTAACTTTTGGAGATGCGGTTGCTGAGATAGAGTCGATTTTTACAATGATGAAATCACCTTTATCCTCTAACTCGAAAGTCTCACCCACCTTGCCAGTGAAGGCCTTCTCGTCGAAACCATTGAATCGACCGAATTGACCCTCGGTAAGCCAACCGAAATTACCCTTGTCATTCTTAGATCTCTCGTCAAGACTGTGCTTCTCTGCCAAATCACCGAACTTAGCGCCGTTCTTCATCTCGTTTAGAAGGCTATCCTTGCGTTGCCTCAAGACCTTCTTGGTGCCGTTGGTCAAGTAAATGCAAGAAATCTTTACTGAGTCAGGACGGTTAGTTGCCTTCTCAAGAACTTTTGCTGTCTTGAAGAACATGCCATCTTGAATAGTTGACATTACATCACCCTTGTTTGCGCTGAATGCGAAATCTTGGATGGTCTTGTCTACATTATCCTTTGTTAGGTATACGTTTCTGTTGAAAATGCTAGGATCGCACTCTTGAGTAGCCAATAGGATAGCGTCTTCGTTATCCTCTGAAGCCTTTAACTCTTTTTCGATTGATTCAGCTCTCTCTTTAGCGTTTGCGGTATCCTCAGCCAATGGATTAACATCGAAAACGATGATTCTCACGTTGCGGGCAGGCTTGCTCTTGAATTCTTTCTTGAGCTCGTCGTATTTTGCTTTAGCCTCCTCAGGAGTTACTGAATATGCGCTGTCTGAAATGGCGAAGTATGGCTTTTGCGCAATAGCACAATCTGATACTTGGTTGGCGTAGTTCTTCTTGAACTCGATCTCGGCTTTTGGCTCTGATGTCGCTTTGAACAACAAGTTAACCATCTTCTCGTATAGCAAGTTGTATTGCAAATCCTTCTCCGCGCATAACCAACTGCTGTAGAACTTTTCCAATTGCTCGATGTCAGGATTTCCCTTCTTATCGTCGTCTGTCATCTCTTCCAAACGCTTGAATGTGTTCAACCATCTGTCCAAAACTTGTCTAGAGAATTGTCCATTCTCTCCTTGGAGCATTCTGCAGTTTTGAAGTGTCCAGTGAGGAACTACTTTTGTATTGTATTCCAATTCCTCTGGAGTGATGGTCAAGCCGATCTCCTCAGCTTGTTTGTTCATCGTATTCTCTTTTGTGAAAGCCTCCCAAGTGTCTTGTCTGACCTTCTCGTCGTTTGTGAAAGTACCGTTGATCTTTTGGAAATTCGTACGAGCGTCCACCTCTCTTTGGAAGTCCGCATACGATAATTTCTTACCGAATACTTCTCCGACTTTGTCGCTGTTTCTGTTGAAAAATGCGCTTGAGTTACTCAAGAAGTCGCCAATAACGAAGCAAAGAAGTGCAACGAATACAATTGCCATAACAATTTTTCCTTTGCTTCTAATTTTCTCTAATGCTGCCATTTTTTATTATTAATTATTTTGTTTTTCCAATTTTAGCGCACGAAATTAGTAAAAATTCACGCAATGTGAAATTTTTTTCTCCGTTTTTATTCTTTGATAGGGAAAATTCCTTCTGGTTTACGGATCGTGTACTTGGTGAGCGTTTGGTTAGATTCAAATCCTTGTCCGTAAATAACACGGTCTTTCTTGGTGATTTTGATTTTTCCGTTGGAATAGATTCGCTCGGCTCTTTCGTCCCAAAATAGTTGGTCGCATTCGAAGTGTTCGCCTTCCAAGTTGGTGGCGTTTACACTATCGCGAAGGTCCCATAGTTTTTCATCGGTAAGGTAATGGGCGTATTTGCTTTGTAATTCGGCGTCTACATTTTTGGCTGGATCGAATCGCTCCAATCGAAGGCCAATAGGAAATTCCCAATAGGGTTTCTCCGCCTTGTCGTAAACAAACCATTCATCTGTATTTACCCTATAACGGACTACGCCTGAATCCGAAACAAGCGTCTTCACATCTTTGGCGTGAAGGCTAGGGCGTAGTGAACGTTCCATCGCTGGAAGCGTCTCCTCTTTTCCCTCACAGGATAATAAAGATATAGCAGCCACAAGATATGTGGCCGCTATATACAATGGGTTATGAAATTTTAATCTTTTCACGTACATTATTCAAAGCGTACGGTTGTAGTTTCGTTGATCCATCCAGGAACGGTGAATTTTTGTCCTGGTGTGATGTTACGCATGAACAATTGAGCCTTGTCTGGGTAGTATTGCTTGTAAGTGTTGATCAACTTATTAGCGTCACTGGCCATTGAAGGGTTTACTTGCTTAGCCTTTTCCCATTGGTCGACTGCAGCCCAGAATGCGGTCTTCTTGATAATCGCGTCGTCGCTGATATCGCTGTTGAATGTCGCGTAAAGAATACCGATCAAAACGTATGCGTTGCTGTTAGACTTATTCAATGCGATAGCCTTTTGTGCTGCGGCACGTGATGCGGATGGGTTCTTCAACTCTTTGTAGATACCTGCGATCTTCAATTGCAAGTTTGACTTTTCAACGTTGTTGCTCTCCAAGTTAACCGCCTCGTTCAAGTAAGAAAGGGCCTTGTTGTAATCCTTGTTCTTCATTGATTGAGATGCTAGACCTCTTGCTGAAGATGCGGATGGCTCAATCTTGTGCTTGTAAGCGGATGCCTTGAAGTATACTGCTGACTCCTCGCAATCTGCGAATGCGTAAAGTTTCAATACGTTGTTCAAGAAGTCTTTGTTGTCCTTGTTCGCGTCGATCTTGCTACCGTAAACGCCATCCAATGTCTTGCAATCAGCTGCGCCAGAAGCGGCGAATCTGGTGTCGATGTCGTTCTTTGCTGCCACGTAAGCGGAAGAGTCCTTCTCGTTACCGGCGCTCTCGGCGATCTTCTCGTTCAACATCGGACCGATCTTGATGTAGTCATTGATATATGTATCTCTGAATCCATCTTTCTCGTTCTTATAGATCAAGTCAGACACATAGAAGAAATAGCTGAATACAGTTGAACTTGTGTTCTTACCTTGAGTTTCGATTACCTCGTTCAACCATCCATAAGCTACCTTAGGATCTTTTGAATTCTCTGGTGCGTATGTCATGTAGTCCATGGCCTTTTTGCCTAGAATGAATGGCTTTCCATTCTTCTTGTCCTTTCCGAAATACTTGATACGGTCATCGTACAATTTCATCATTCGGTTGAAGATTTGTGCTTTGGCAGAGGCATCCTTAGCCTTTGCATATTGGTCTTGAAGAATATCCATACCGTTGGTATAGACGTTCTTAGAACATTTTGGACATTCTGCATATACGATTTCCCAACACTTAGCTGCACTTTCGAAATCCTTTTGCTTCGTGTATGTAGACATCATGCTTAAGTTTTGAACACATCTAAGGCTGTCCTCTCCATGACCATACTTGGAACCGTCAGTGATTCCTTTTTGAGCGAATGATGCTGCAGGCATCGCAGCCATCATCAAACCTAGAAAAAGATAATTTGTTTTCATATCACAGAATTTTTAATTGTTTTTTAATCTAATTTTCGTTTTGCGAACCAACGCTCATTGATGGTGGCGTTGATTGTTCCTTTGAAGTATTGCTCCTTCACCAAGCCGTTTGCGGTGCTTCCGTTTTTGCCATACTCAAAACCAATGTTGATGACTGTAGGGTCGGAACCTTTCTTGAGCGGGAATCCTAGCCCCGCGGTGATTGCCATTTTATTGAGTCTCTCATCATTTACTTTGTAGTATGTTTTACTTACGTTCAATCCGCATCGATAGTACATCCTCTGGTAATACTTTCTTGACATCGGGTCAGGAAGGTATTGAGCTCCCCAGACAAAACTGTTTACATCCTCGTAAGGCTTTTCTCCAAAGAATCTGATGTCGGACCATCCGGTCTTTTTAAAGTCAAATCCTACGAGTAGCCTTGTATTAAATTGATATACAAAACCTATGCCAAAGCTTTGCGGGGTATCGAAATTATTATCAAAATTTAACACTGTGGTATCTGTCGTGATGATTGTTTTGGATGCTTCCGCTTTCAATTCAGACTTGATCTGGTAGGTCGCTCCAATGGTGAGATGTTGGTTCTTCGCTGTTTTGAAGGATCCTTGAAGACCGAAATTAACGCAGAAATCCCTTACTTGAATCTCTTGCGTTTGCAAGGTCCTGTAAGAGTATTCCTTGTTGAATGCCACAATGCTATTGTGTTCTATTGTTCCGAAATGGTAGAGCAAGTTGGCGCCGACTGAAATGGGTCTCCATGGTCGGAAACCTAGTCCCAAGTAAATTTGATTGATGCCGCCTTTGCCTGTATAGTTGTATTGGCTGACCAATGTGTCGCTGGTCATGTTGGTGACTTCGGTCACTTGGTATGCGTTGTTGTAGCCGACTAGGGAGTAGGGGCGCATGCCCAAACTTAGCGCCATCCATTTTTTGATGGGGAAGTGGACCGCCAAATATTCGAGGTTGCCATCCGCCAGTTTGTTTTTTTGCTGGTCGTTGGTATAGATGCTGGCGGTGAAGCTGGCTCCCGCCTCGATTCTGAAGTTGAGTGAATCGATGGCTGTGTAGGATGCCGGGTTGCCAGGATTGGTGAACTGCGCGGAGCGTAATCCGACCGATAGACCTCCCATGGAGGTGCTTTGTCCATATCCCGCTTCGTTGATGGTTCCGTATCCGTGACGTGTATAAGGTGAACTTGTGCTATTTTGCGCTGTGGCGCCGAAGACAAGCCCCGCCAAGAATGTTCCTATTAATGCAACTCTCTTAATCATCTGAAAGTAAGAATTCGGTTTAATCCGATTGACAATAAATTTTGAACTACAAAGGTGCTATTTTTTATCCTTTTTTCAAAGTATTTTGCGTTTCCACCTGTTAAAAACACTAAAAGTTCAGGGTAAATGGCTTTGTATGAGTTGATAAAACCGTCGATTTCGTAGGCTAATCCATTGGTGACACCGGATAAAATCGCCTCCTGTGTGTTCATTCCAGTCAGTGGAACTTCCTCCTCTTGTGATACTAACGGAAGTTTTTGGGTGAAATTGTGTAAGGCTTTGAAACGCATGTCGATTCCGAGGGAGATGTTTCCTCCCACGTAATTATTGTTTGAATTGACGATGTCGTAGGTAATGGCCGTCCCCGCGTCGATGACCAAAAGGTTGCGGTTGGGTTCCAGGTAGTTCGCCCCCACACATACGGCGATGCGGTCTTTCCCCAATGTCTGCGGGGTCTTGTATAGATTGCCGATGGGGATTTTAGTATCTGTGCTTAGACGTATGTATCGTTGGGAATTCCCTTTTAACCATTGGTCTAATTCCTCATCATCGCCGACCACAGAGGAGAGGATAGCCTCTTCCCATGGATGTTCCTTTTTTATTGTGGTTAATACGTCGGTGGTTAATTTCTCCACTCTTTGAAAATAGATGGATTGATCACCTTCGAATAGGTTGATTTTGCAAGATGAGTTTCCTTGATCAATGATTAAATTCTTCATTCCTTTATCGTCTCAAAAACGATACAAAGGTAACGTTTTCCGAGATAACTCTTAATTCTTAACTCTTAATTCTTAACTTTTGATTGACTTTAGTGTAGGGCTTGCGCACCTACGCTATGTTGCCTCAATCCTGTTAGCTCTTATTGATTACTTGGGATGGCTTGTAGCCGAAGTATTCCCTGAATCTTCTACTGAAGTAGGCTGGGTCGCTGAATCCTACGTTGTAGGCTATGTCACTGATTTGTGTTTCGCTGTCAGCCTCCTTTAGCGCGCGTAATGCCTCATTCAACCTATACTCATTGAGCAATTCCAATGGTGTCTTGCCGATGATGGTATTGGTGCGTCTGGTGAGTGTCGATTTGCTGAGGAACATATCTTTGGCGATATCTTCCACCGTGATGTCGCTCTCCATGTAGCGTTTTTCGATGACTGCGAGGAACTGCTTGACGAATGGATTGATTTTCTCCTCTTTTTTCTCTGCCGTCTCCGTCTCATCGCTTCCCGCATCGACATCGTCCCGTCCCTCTTTTTGCATCATTTGGGTGAGCAAATGGTTTTGGGTCTTCTGTCTGATCAGTAGGATGTTGCAGACCTTTATGAGCAACTCTTCTGGACTGAATGGCTTTGGAATATAATCCACAGCTCCGCTCTTGAGACCGAGCAATCGGTCGGAGTCTTCATTTCTGGCGGATAGGAATAACAATGGAATGTGGGCGATGGAGTCCGTCTGGTCTATGACACGGCTCATCTCGATACCATTCATGATCGGCATCTCCACGTCGCTGAGGATGATGTCCGGCATGTGTTGCTCCGCCAAGGTGAGCGCCTCTTTACCATTGTTGGCGACAATGACATTGAGGTAAGAGGAGAGCAATGTTTTGAGGTTTTCGCAGATGAGCGGATTGTCGTCCACGATGAGGGCCGTGTTGCCGGTAAGGATGGAGTAGTCGGTCTCCTTCTTTCTATCATCGATTTTAAACTCCTCCTTGATTTCCACTTTGCGGGTGGATGCGGGGAGCGTGATGGTGATAGTCGTACCTTCTCCCACCTTGCTCTCTAGATCCATTCTTCCATTGTTGCGGAGAATGTAGTTCTTGCATATTTTATATCCAAGGCCTGTTCCCGTTTCATTGTCAGTGCCTTTTTGCGACTCGGTGTTCTCTCCGTTCTTGAGCTTCTCGATCTGCTCTTCGGTCATGCCGACACCTGTGTCTTTCACCGCAATTTTTATGTTTCTGTTATCCATCCATGACAATATCGAGATGGTTCCGCCTGTCGGTGTGAATTTGATTGCGTTACCCAAAAGGTTTCTAATGACCGCCTCGATCATGCGGGGATCGGCATAGGCGAAGTGGGTGACGTTGTTTTCCCTGACCAAATTGATGCCCTTCTTCTCCATGAGATTGGAAAGAAGCAGGGATACGTTGATGACTGTGTGTTGGACATCGATGTCGGTCGGATGGCAACTGATGTCCTCTTTTTTAGACTGTGCCCAGTCCAGGATTTTAAGCATCTCGTTCTGTAACGCTTTCGCGGAGTCGAATGTGCCGCTGGTGATGCGTCGCCTCTCTTCGTCGTTGAGCGCACTGTCTCTGGTGGTGAGGTTCTCCAAGGCTCCGACAATGGCGAACATCGGATTCTTGAGGTCGTGCGCCACCACGGAAATCAAACGGTCCTTGTCGTTGAGCGCCTCCTTTAATTCGGAGGTGCGTTCGTTGACCTTCTGCTCCAACTCTTTCTTGGCGGCCATCAATCTTCGGATGCGAAGCAAAATGATTCCTCCGATCAAGATGAGCGCTGTCACTCCCATCAATACTCTGAACCATAGTGATTCCCACCAAGGAGGAAGCACTTGGATCGCAAGGTTGATTTGTTTCGGCTTGCAGTCCTTGTTATTTCTGAATGCCTCGATGGTTAGGGTGTATTTTCCCGCGGGGATGTGGGAGAAATGAATGCTCTTTTTCCCTGAGATAGGGGTCCACTCCTCTTTGAGCCCACTGAGTTTGTATCTATACTGGATAGGGTCGAATTCCGTGTAGTCGATCGCATCGTACAAAATGGTGATGTCCGTTTGGTCGTGCTCCAGTACAAGGTCACCATCGCCTAGATTGTGCTCCTCCAACGGTCCGGAGCCTCTTTTTACTTTGCTGTTGCCTATGTAAAGGTCGGAGAAGGCAAGGTATGACATGGTGGTGTCCATGCTAAGATGAGCTGGATCCAATGATACGAATCCGTCATTGGTTCCGAAATGGATTCTGCCTTGACTATCCTTGCAACCACTTCTGAATACAAAATAACGAAGGGAGGAGATGTTGTTTCGGCTATCGGTCAATAGTCTGCATGTCCGGTTACTCAAATCGATTCTGGCGATTCCGTTGTCACCTGAGGTCCAGACGATTCCGTTGTCATCGATCTGGATGCTGTGATAGTTGCATTGCGGAACATAGTCCAAAAGCTCGCTGTAGTTCTTACCCGCGGTGACTTGGATGACGCCCGCGTTGGTCACTGCCACGAAATTGCCGTATTGGTCGCAGATGCCATCCGCGATGGTCAGATAGAGACGTTCGTCTTTGTTGCAGTAGTTCTCCAATTGGATGAGCTCGCACTTTTTGCCTTTTAATCTCCATAGTGCGGTGGTGGTCAAGACCCAAACGTTTCCATATTTGTCCTCAACGGCTTTGAATACCCATTTGTTGACTTCTGTGGTGTCGTTCTTGAGCTCGATTTTCTCCCAAGGTGTATTGCCTAGCTTTTGATAGAGACCATCGCCGGCGGAACTGATGTAGAGGTTTTTCCCGTAGCGGTTGGCGCTGAAATAGCTGCGGCTGGCTTGGTGTATGCCCGCAAAATTCTCCCTGGTGATTCTTTTGGTTTCGATATCGATGATAAAGGTTCCGCCGCCCCATGTTGGTACGATTGTATTGCCCTCTTCCGAGATGGCGATGGAGCAGACATTGTTATTCTCCAATTCCACCAACTTGATGTTCTTGAAGTCTGGAGATACGTAATAAACACCTGTTCCGTCCGATCCGATCACAAGGTTCCCTTGCGGATCTTCCGCGACGGCTGTGCAGGCTATTTTCGGGAATCCATAGTTCTTGGAGAAGGATAGTCCTGTCAAATCGTTGCCTCTGTAACACCAAATTCCCGAGTTTCGCGTACCGATCCAAAGGTTGCCTTTAGGGTCGGTGGTCATGCTATAAATCTTCCTGATATCTGTGCCTTGAGAGTTGAAAGGTACAAGGTTTTTGAATTTCACGTGAGGGGTAATGGCTTCGTCAGTGTACCATAGTCCATAACCATCCGTGGCGAACCAATAACGGTTGTTCTGGTCTTTCAACACCTTAATAGTGTTTCCGAATGGTGTGTTTAATAACGTTGGCTCTTCGATGGCATCCTCTTTGAGGTCGAAGATCCACATCTCACGCGTTTGGTTGGTGACCAGCAGTTGGTTGTCGTTGATAGGAATCATGTTGGAGATGAATCCGCAACCATCTGATGGTGGATCGCAAGCCTTTATGAGTTTCGCGTTTTTGTCGAAGATGTAATACTTGTCGATTGAACCGATCCAATATCTTCCGAATTTGTCCACGTACATCGTTTTCACGTAGGTCTCCTTGGTGCTTTCGTAGATGGCGCAATCGCTGGTGAATGTTTTTGTCTCAGGGTCGAATAGGAATACACCTCCGGTGGTGACGGCGAAGCGTCTGCCGTCTGCCGCTTCGTAGTATCCTTCCGTCTCCTCGTATTTCTTTGTCTTTTCGTAGACTTTAGGCATCTTGTCGATCAAGGAGTCTTTCTCTTGGTCGTATTCGGCCATCAATCCGTAGTAGCCTCCGAGGTAGATGTTGTTGTTGTCTCCGATGTAGGTGATGAGTACATCCTCGCGGCAAAGGGATGGGTAATCCGCTCTTTGATGGTGCTTGAACTCCTTGCCGTCGAATCGGTCGAATCCAAAGTCCGTAGCCATCCAGATGAATCCGTTGGTGTCGCAGGCCATGCTGTAGACCTTGTCGGAAATGAGTCCGTCCGCTGTGCTGAAATGGTCAAAACGACCATACTCCTGCGCCGACAAAGATGGGTGCAAAAAGGCTAGTATGGAGACGATTGTCCATACTTTAAGTGATGTTATTACGCTATGATTGTGTGTTGTGTCTTCCATGTCGCGTAAAAATGTGTCTTGCAAATATATAAAAAATAGTGAGTTAGCAATCTTTTACGCGACAAAAAAAACACCTGCCGTATAAGCGGCAGGTGCTTCCCTATATTTTGTCCTCAGAGATTAGAACTTAAGAGCGTCGATATCAGAGTTAGATACCTCCTTAAGTGTTAGGTAATCTGCAGAAGCGTAAGCTGTTTGACCATTGAAGCTAAGAGTAGCCCAACCGTCGTTTACGCTTGATACCTCAACCTCAGTTCCCTTTGCAAGCTTACCTACTACCTCACAGTTAGTGTTAGGCTCCTTTCTAACGTTCAAGTTAGATGACTTTGTAGTTACGATATAAATTGCCATGATTTAAATTTTTAAGTGGTTAAAAAAATGAGAGAACACTGGAGAAGTCTCCAATGTTCTCCTTACTTTCCAATCTGCTGATTAGTTGTTCTTAGACTTAACAAGATCTGCGATTTCGTTGAAAACAGTCTTGATAGCTGATTGCTCGTCCTCGCTCATCTCAGAAGCCTTGCTCTCGAATTGAGCCTTGATCTCAGTAAGTTTAGCAACTAGAGAAGCAACGTCCTCCTTTGTAGCTGACTCGGCAGCAGCCTTGATAGCAGCCAAAGCGGCATTGATCTCTTGAGAAGCAGCGCTCTCAACAACTGTAGCAGCTTGTTCTGCAACGTTCTCAACTGTCTCAACTGTAGCCTCAGCTGGAGTCTCAACCTTAGCTTCCTTCTTGCAAGAAGAAGCCAATAGTGCCAATACAGCAGCACTGATGAATAAAACTTTCTTCATTTTTTGATGTTTTATAAATTAATGTTTACTGAACTATTATGCGTTGTATTTAATCATAACATTTGCAAAGATAAAAAAATATGGGAATTTGTATATGTTTTATCGTAATTTTTTAGGGAATTGTTGAAATTTATATTCAGCGCTGATTGACGTTTGGTTCGAAAAGATATTATATGGCTAAAATGTTGATTGTTGGTTTGTCGGGTGGGTATTTTTTCCGCAACTGTAAACTTTGGGCCGCATAGGGCTTGCGCACCTACGCTTAGTCTATTTCTTCCGAATGCATATCATCCCTAATCCTCTTCTTTCTCGCTTTTGTCAATGCCTTGGAAGGTGTGCTTCACACCTACTTGGCTAATGCCTTGCGCACCATACCCGATTTGCGCGTAACCACGCCATGCTCGGCCTCCGAATTCCGCACCGACAGCGGAAACGTGGCAGGTGAAATGTCTCTCGGTGAGTGATGTTGTCTCTCTCTCGGTAAAATCTATGGTCTCCTTCTCCATATTGAATCTAACGCCGGCTGCCACTTGGCTGTATAGGGCGACGTGTCTCTTCTTGAACCAATAGATGGTCACCTCCGGCATGATGTTGAAGATGTGACGGTAAATTTTGCCGTATTCGTGGTTTACGTCCCAAATCGTGCGGGTGTCGCCATTGTCCATAGGTTCATCTCCGATGGAGGTCCAAATCTCTGTGTCGTGGTCCATTCTCATGTAATCATAGGTGAAACACAACCCCAATCCGAAATGTCTGCCTACCGTGCATTCGTAGTGGAGGCTTGCGGTAAGAGGAACGGAGTGCATAAATCTATCCTGGTATCTGTATGTGCCGTGGTCGTGGTCACTGGGGAGCCAATAGTCGACCAGGGTGAAGTTTTCAACGAACTGTTTGAGGTAAGAGTGGCTTAGCATACCGACTCCTAACGATAATTTTTGGTCTGATTGTGCGGCGGCGTTGAATAGTGCGCTAGCCATAAAAACAACCCCTAATAATAATCTTTTCATACTAGAATATTTTGGTATTGTAAATAACTAACAGACCCCAAATGTATGAATAATTTTTAACTCTTAGCTCTTAATCCTTAAATCCATCAAAATTCTTACCTTTGTAGGGTAAATAATATCGCCTAATTATATGTCAAAAGGAAAGGTTTTAATGGCTATGAGCGGTGGCATCGATAGCACGATGTCCGCTGTATTGTTGCAGGAGCAGGGATATGAATTGGTGGGTGTCACCTACCGTACTTGGGATAGTATGAAGGAGAGTTGCATCGCCAAGGAGAAGGGGTGTTGCACCATTGACGCTATCATGGAGGCGAAACGGATGGCCCAGAGCCTAGGATTTGAGCATCATATCATTGATTTTAGGGAGAATTTCCGCGAATCGGTGATCCGGGACTTTATTGACCAATATATGAATGGCTTCACCCCTAATCCGTGTGTGCTATGCAACGCCACAATCAAGTGGGGCAAGTTGATTGAGGTGGCTGATGAGTTGGGTTGCGACTACATCGCGACGGGCCACTACGCACGCATCACCGAGGTGGACGGACACCATTATTTAAGCAATGCGGCTGATACGCTGAAAGACCAGACCTATTTCCTTTGGCGCATCAAGGAGGAGTTTTTGAAACGAACCCTCTTCCCGTTGGGCGATTACACCAAGTTGCAGGTGCGCGCGATGGCCAAGGAGCGTGGCTACGAAAAGCTCTCCACCAAGACGGAGAGCCAGGAGATTTGTTTCGTGCCGAACGATGATTACCGCACTTTCCTCAAGGAGAATGTGGCGGATTTTGACCAGAAGTGTGTGCCGGGCCATTTTGTGGATATGCAGGGCCGTAAGATCGGCATGCACGAGGGATTCCAGAACTATACCATCGGACAACGCAAAGGGTTGAAGGTGGCCTTCGGAGAACCGCGCTATGTGGCGGGTATCAACGCCAAGAAGAATGTCGTGAAGTTGGGTGAGCGGGATGATTTGCTCTCCACCACCCTAAAGGCGCGTGACTGTCAATTCGTCAATTTGGAACAATTGCAAACTAATCCTCGTGTGGAGGCTCGTATCCGTTATAGAAGTGAAGCCACTCCTGCTACCGTGGAGACGGATGGGGTGAAACTGAAGGTGACCTTTGATAGCCCGGTTTGGGGTGTTACGCCCGGACAATCCGTTGTGCTTTACCAAGGCGGCAAGGTCGTTGGTGGCGGTGTGATTATCAAGTGAAGATGAGATGGTATTTATGTCGAAAAAAATAAATACATTCTCTTTACAGTGGGTGGAACCGGTACTCCCTTTGGTGAAGGCTTTAATTGATCAAACGGAGATGGATTCCTATCGAAAATTTATGATAAAACGTCTGCAAAAAAGATTCGGCGAGAAGGCTCGATTCTTTTTAATCTCTTCGAAAACGAGTGTTGGTGAGGCGTGCGAACGTTTGGAGTCTTGTGATCCAGAGACACAATTCCATTGTATAGAGTTGCTCTTTCATCTCTCCATCTTCGATTCGATGATCGCTGTCGATCGGATGAAGGAGTTGCGGAAATACATGAGGGGGTTGAATCCCTATGTGGTGGGCTATTTTGAACTCTATTATGGTCCTTTGGAGGTGGGATGGAACATCGAATCTTCTTTCGCTAACATTGATTCGTCTCAAAAAGAGGAATGTCTGAAGATACTTGGATTGGGGTGGCAGGCGAAGGAGAGTGATGTTCGGTATTCTTTTGTGAAACGGGTGAGGAGTTTGCAAGGCATCATACATTTCTCTATTGATGAGGAAAGGAGAAGAAAGTCGGACGAGCGGTTGGAATCATTGGTGGATAGTTATTGTATCTTGTTTGGTCTGAAACATCGGAAAAAATCTGTGATTTTGAACACCGCCTATGAAGATGCTCGAACGCAAGTCATAAACTGGAGAAGAATTGTGATAGGTGTCATTGTGTCGATAGTTGTTCTCTGGGTCTTGGGGAGTCTTATTGAGGAGACTTGGTTGAATATGGTGAGTTTTTTTTCTGCTTTAATTTTTCTCATGGCCTTTTTCAATTTTGACATGTGGAAGTTGTTGGATGATGAGAATTTGCGAAAAGAGAAACAATTGAAACAAGATGAGCATTTATTCACTCCCTTTATCAATTATGTTTGTCATATGAATCCTTCCGCAAGGGAGCATCAAGTGGAAATTCTAAAAGAATGTTATTCGGATAGAATTGAGCTTTGTTTGGAAAACAATGTTGAGTATGCTACAATCTGTGGGTTGACTTCTGTTTTGAGAAGAGAGGAATATGATACGAGGGGACGATTGCTTACTTTATTGTTCAGATTGGTGGTGTTGGATGACGGCATCAAGAACGACGAGTGGTATTTCCTTCAAAGTGTGGTTGCCAACTGCCACATGTCGAAACAATATGTGGATTATTTGAATAACCGATACGGTCCATTGCGCACTGAGTCTGATTATCAACACAAAGAGAGTACAAAGAGTTCCCCAAGCATTGGGAAGAGTGTCTATTATGCCATGTTGGGGGTAAGTGAGGGGGCGGATGAATTGACCGTAAAAAAGGCTTACCGAACTTTGGTTATGCAACATCACCCTGATTTGCCCAAAAATGCAAACCGCAAAGTAGAATGCGAGGCGATGATGGCGAAGATCAATGAGGCGTATGAGAAGATTTGCGGATAGCTAATTAAGATAGAGAATAGTATGGATAATACGAAAGACATAGCATTTGAAAAGTGGATACCCGCGCTTCCATTGGCGAAGATCCTGATGAATATGGAACAACTTCCGTTAAGAAGGAAACTGATGGAGAAGCGGTTGTCTATTTTCTATTCTTCCGATGTGATGGAGAGAATCTCCCTATGTGATGCCAGTCTGACGGATTCCTGTGATTTTTTGTCGAAATGTGATGTGGAGACACAGTATGAATCCATGAAATTGATCCTGCGGCTTGTGGTGTTTGATGGGGTGATATCGGTGGACCACATGAAATTTCTGCGTCAATGCATGAAGGGGATGCGTCTCTACTTGGTGAAGCACTTGGAACTCTATTACGCACCGTTGGAGCAAGGGTGGGCGAGTGAAAGAGTTTTTGCCATCCCGCCTCAGGCGAGAGGCCCTTATTTGGCTAGGTTAAACGCTTCGTCGGAAGATGTTCATCGACAGTTTTCTCTCTTAATGCGTCATACCGCATCTACCATGTTGTTTAGCCAGGATCAGGAGAAGGTGTTGTTTGCCCAGGACGAGAGGAAGGAATATGTGGATGCGTACTGTGAGTTGTTTGGTTTGTATCACTATTTTTGTCCGGAGTTATTGGCGACTTCGTATGAGAGGCCCAAGAGTCATATGACTGCAGTTGTGGCGCTTGTCATTTATTTTAACTTTGCGGCTTTCCTGATCTCGAGGTCGGAGGGGACTCCCATGTACCTCCTCTCTTTTGTTATCAGTGCGTTGATTGTCTTTGTCTATTTTTATTTTTGGAACTTAAAGATCGCAAACAGTAATTTTTGTTTAGCGGATGAACGTTTCGAGAAGGATAGGGAAAACGTATTTCCTTTGATCGCCTATGTGTGTCAACTGAACACCTCCGCAAGGAAACATCAAGTTCGCATGTTGCGGAGTATTTATACAGAGCGGATAGATATCTATTTGGAGGAGAAAGTCTCCTATTCGGATGTGTATGAAAAGATCTTAATATGTAAGGAATTGGAATACGAAAAAAGACGCGATTTGGTGGATTTGCTTTTCCGCCTGGCGGTGGAAGACGATGGCATCAAGAATGATGAATGGTATTTTTTGAAAAGCATTCTTTCCGCATGGAGATTTTCCGATACTTTTGTGAGCTATTACGTCAATCGTTATGGTTCGCTCCGAACGGAATTTGATGAACAAAGTGATAACTTTTCGGGTAACTCTTCCCAATCCTCCACGTCATGCTACTTGGGGAATTACTATCGTACCTTAGGTCTGGAGGAGAGCGCTAGCGACGAGGAGGTGAAGCGTGCCTACCACGCCTTGGCCTTGCAGCACCATCCTGATTTGCCGAAGAATGCGGGCCGCAAGGTGGAGTGTGAAGCTTTGATGGCGAAGATCAACGAGGCTTATGAGAAGATTTGTGGCTAAAGTATAAACAATGGATGACCGATAAATTAGAAGCTGTTTAAATTTTTCTAAAAAATTTTGTTAAGCATCAGAAAACAGAAGGCTAATTGAATCATAGTCACTGCGGTTTCCGCATGAAACTCGTAGTCGATGGCCAGCCTTCTGAAGTTTTCCAACCAAGCGAAGGATCTTTCAACTATCCATCGTTTGGGTATCACTTGGAATTTCGAGGGGCACTCGTCTGGACGAAGGACAACCTCCAAATCGCAACCCAAAGTGGCTTTTAGCGTGTTGGACAGATGCTCTCCTCTGTAACCTCCGTCTGCGATGATTTTTGCAAGGCGATGGAATTTAAACCTCATGTCCTCAAACACTTGCGGTGCGCCTACGCTGTCATGGATATTGGCCTTATGGACTACTACAGCAAGAGGGATACCCAATGTGTCAACAACCAAGTGCTGTTTCCGACCTTTGATTTTCTTGTTGCCGTCGATGCCTCTGCATCCGTCAACATGGTGAGACG
>JAKSKY010000005.1 GCA_024401515.1 Paludibacteraceae bacterium
GGTCGCCCACCTCTCTCTTGATCTTCTCGGAGATCAAAGGCATATAACTCTTCATATTCCAAGCGCGCTCGCAGCCACAGATGTCGATGAAGTTGTCCAATATCTTCATACCATACTTACTGTGGGTCACCTCCGGGTGGAATTGGATACCATAGATCTTACGGCTATCGTTGGCCACCGCAGCGATCTCGCAATCCTTGGTGGAAGCGATGATCTTATAGCCATCAGGCAATTTCTCAACCGCATCTCCGTGGCTCATCCACATAGGAGAAGAGGCCGGAATATTCTTCAACAATGGGTGTTGAGGCTCCTTCAACTGAAGGTCCGCGATACCATACTCCTTCACCTTTCCTGGACGAACGCTACCTCCCAATTGGGATGCCATCAATTGATGGCCGTAGCAGATACCCAACTTAGGTACTGGAATATTTAAAATCTCAGGGTTATACTCAGGAGCATCCTCCGCATATACACTGGAAGGTCCACCACTATAGATGATACCCTTCGCACCAGCCAACTCCTCGACAGAAGCGGTTGGGGAGCATATCTCAGTGAAAACGCCCAAACGACGTACTCTGTTCGCGATCAAGTGGGCATATTGTCCACCGAAATCTAATACGATAATCTTCTCCACCTTATTTTTTAATTAAGAGTTAAGAATTAAGATTTAAGCGTTAAACACCTTACTCATCAGCGTTTTCTTAAATCCTCATCTATGCTATTTTTATTATTTACATTAACAATTCATCAAACAAGACATCCGACTCATCCATGGAGTCGATGACATGCTTCGCTTGCATATAGAATGGCTCACGCTTCGCCAAAGCTTCTCCTATGAAGGCTAGCAGCTCATCATCCGTCTTATCCTTCAACAAAGGGCGACCCTGCTTACCATCCTTCAAGAACTTAAAAAGGCCTTCCGGGGTGGCTTTCAAGTAAACCGTTTCACCGCTCTCGTTCATCAAATCGATGTTGTCGAAGAAGCAAGCGGCACCGCCTCCTGTTGAGATGATCACATTTTCGAAGGAGCAAACCTCCTCCAACATGGCACGCTCCAGTTTACGGAACCCCTCCTCGCCCCTCTCCTCGAAAATCTGAGGAATGGTCTTATGGAAACGGCCCTCTATATAGGCGTCCAAATCGATGAAATCCAATCCATACTTTTTGGACAAACGGTTACCGGTATGTGTCTTACCACAACCCATATAACCGATCAAGAATATTGTTCTCTTATTATTCATCACCAATCATCAAAATTATAATCTGGATCAAACTCTATCACTTCGTCAGACTCCACCGGAGGCATCTTTTCCCTATTGAAATTAATAGGAACAATATACGCTACCTTCACTCGTTTTCCCTGATAATCACCTGGTTTAAAGACAGGCAATCCATTCATGATACGCATCGCCTCCTCATCATACGCGTCATTCACCGACTGGAGGATCTCCTGACGGGTAGCGCGTCCACAACGGTCGATCACGATTTGGATAGCCACCGTACCCTTGGCAAGAATAGGATTGTTCAAACTATCATACGCCTCGACCACTTCGGGATAGACAAGATTGTTATAGATAAACTGCGTAAACTCCACATCGCCGCCATCCGGGAATTCGGGCAGGTTCAAACCAGTAGGCCAAGAACCATACGTTCCGCCATAAATAGTGGATTCCTTGGCATCCACACATCCCGGATAGAGATTCTCATATTGGGTATAGTTTTGCGCTACCATCCATAGAGAACTCATCAAGAACGATATAAATAATAGGAACTGCTTCATATCTATCCAATGATTATTTAAAACAATGATAATTGAGGGTTATCTTCTCCATCCCCCTCCTCATCCTCTTCAGATGGATCAGAAGATTCCATCTTTTCCGGGAAACGGACAGGTTCCAACTCCTCGATGGTTTTGATATCCCAAGTATGGATACGTTTTCCTTTCGCCTTCAAACTCTTCACACCAATAAACTCATCCGCATCAATTTCCAAAGGAATTCGGTGGGCATCAGCGCCACCAAAGACGACGTTGAGTCGAGGATAGTAGGTATCCGTAATCAACAACATTTGAGACTTAGGGTTATCACCAATAAAGTTTTGACGTTTAGTGGTCAACTCAAAGCGGAAACGCTTCAAGTACTTGAATCCTTCGTTAGCGTCATACAAAGCGACAGTCCATATCTTCTCAGGGTCGAACTTCTCAAGGATCTTGACATCCTCCTCGAAGTGGTTGGTGTCCTCAAATCCAGACAAGTAGTAGTCACCCTTGGATGTCACAACCAAAATCTTATCGTCCGATTGGAACTCACCCAACAAATCACCCTGACCATTATAGTTCAGACGAAGGACATCACGATCAAACCATACGGAACGTCCGCCCAAGGTAGAAGATCCCTTCGATTTCAAGGTAATCTTTTGCACATCATTCTTGGTCAAGATATTACCCATGGATTGGCGGCCCTTGATAGCGATCTCTCCGAAATCACGGTCAAAAGCGGACACTTTCAACCTCAATCTTGGCTTGAGCACAACATGGATGGTCTCAGCCTCCGCATTGAAATTGACGGAGAAATAGAGAATCTTAGAGCCCGGCGTACCTTGTGTGATATCATAATCCTTATCACGGGAAACACCCGTAATAGCGAATCGTTTAATATAATTGAAACCAGTCTTTCCATCACGGTATGCGACGTTGTAGACGGTTCGTTTATCATTCTTACGGAAGACATAGACATGGAGCAGATCCTTGCCGACATACTTCTTATCAGTCACCTTCATCACCTGGAACTTACCATCCTTGTGGATGACGATGATATCATCCATGTCGGAGCAGTTGCAGACAAACTCGTCCTTCTTCAAACCAGTACCGACAAATCCCTCTTCCCAGTTGACATACAATTTTTCATTCGCCTCCACCACTTTTGAAGCCTCAATGGTTTCAAAGTTGCGGATCTCCGTCATACGAGGATGTTTAGCGCCATACTTGTTCTTTAAGGATTTATACCAAGCGATCGCATAGGCAACCAAGTGGGCCAAATTATTATTGACCGCATCTATCTGATCCTTCAACGCCGCGATCTGCTCCTCAGACTTATCTGAGTTGAACTTCAAGATACGGGCCATTTTAATCTCCAACAATCGTTGAATATCCTCCCGTGTAATTTCACGGATGAAAAGATGTTTGAAAGGCTCAAGGCGATTAGCGATGTGATCCAAAGCGGCATCGACATTCTTACTCTCCTCGAATTTCTTATCCTTATAGATACGCTCCTCAATGAATATCTTTTCCAATGAACAGAAGTGCAACTGTTCCTGCAACTCCATCCTTTGAATCTCCAACTCCTGACGCAACAAATCCTTGGTGCGGTCGACGGACATTTTAAGCATACTGGAGACATTGGTGAAGATAGGCTTCTTGTCATTGATGACACAACAGCAAGGAGAGATGCTCACCTCACAATCTGTAAAGGCGTAAAGGGCATCAATGGTTTTATCCGAAGAGGTCTTATCACCCAAATGTATGATGATTTCAGCATGGTCGGAAGTATTATCCTCCACCTTACGGATATTGATTTTACCCTTCTCATTAGCCTTCAGGATAGACTCGATCAAAACATTCGTCGTTTTACCATACGGAATATCATTGATGATCAAAGTCTTGTTATCCATCTTGCTGATTTTAGCGCGGACACGCACCTTTCCACCTCTTTCACCATCATTATAATGGGAGACATCGATCAGACCACCCGTTTGGAAATCTGGGTAAAGTTCAAACTCCTCGTCACTCAAATAGGCGATGGCGGCATCAATGATCTCATTGAAATTATGAGGCAATATTTTAGAGGAAAGACCTACCGCAATACCCTCCACACCTTGCGCCAACAAAAGCGGGAACTTAACAGGCAAAGTAATAGGTTCCTTATTACGTCCATCATAGGAGGCCTTCCATTCTGTAATCTTAGGACTAAAAACGACATCCAAGGCAAACTTAGAGAGACGAGCCTCGATGTAACGGGGAGCGGCCGCACTATCACCCGTCAGAATGTTACCCCAGTTTCCCTGACAGTCGATCAAAATATCCTTCTGACCCAACGTAACCAACGCACCACCAATGGAGGCGTCTCCATGAGGGTGGAACTGCATGGTATGTCCAACGATATTGGCGACCTTATTGTAACGGCCGTCATCCAATCTCTTCATAGAATGGAGGATACGACGTTGAACGGGTTTGAGTCCATCATCCAAATGGGGAACCGCACGTTCAAGGATAACATAAGAGGCATAATCCAAGAACCAGTTTCTATACATACCAGGGATATGGTGCACCACATCCTCTCCCTCAGATTGTTTCACATCATAGGAAGAAGTAGCGTCCACAATAGAATCCTCGTTCAAAGAATCATCCAATTCATTGCTATTTTCATTCGTCTCTTCGGCCATAATACATCAAATTATTCAATTCAGGGGACGAATTTACAAAATAATTGGGAGAAAGCGAAAAAAAAGAAAAGGTGGAAGATTAGAAAACCTTCCACCTTTCAAAAATGAGGTGCGGATAAAGGGACTCGAACCCACACGCCTCGCGGCACCAGATCCTAAGTCTGGCGCGTCTACCAGTTTCGCCATATCCGCATGATTTGGTACTGCAAAGATAGACAAAAGATGTGAAACACAAAACTTTTTCACAAAAAAAGGGAGAGAATTTTCATTCTCCCCCTTTTTGCTATAAAGTTATCCCTGATTAGAATGGATACTTAGACGCTGCAGTTGCACCATAGTACTTAGTGAATCGAACACCACCCTTGTCCTCAGGGACAATACGGAAGTTATCGAATGCAACGAAGAATCTACCACCGAAGTCAGGAGTTTCCTCTGCTTGCTTACCACCACACTCAGCGTGAAGCAAGAAGTTGTACATCTCACGGTCAGACAACTTAGCGCAAGAAACGAATCTTGGGTCAGTTACCATGTTGTACTTAGAGATGTTGAACTTGAAGTTATCATTAGTCAAAGGCACTGCGACTGTCAACCATTCGCCATCTGTATGGAATGCCTCCTTGATACCAGTCAATGAACCAGCAGACTCATCAACGGACAAGTTAGCCATATTCAACCATCCACCAGGAGTACCATCAGCCTTACCATCGCAAGACATAGACTCCTCATCCCAGTTATCAAGGTTAGTCAAGTCACGGCTAAAGAATCCACAGTGGTTAGGAATCTTGTAAGTCTTCTTACATAGAGCATCCTCAGAACCATAAGCGGAGAATACCATGTAGAACCATTGTGCCAAAGGAACCTCCTTAGGAACACAAACCTCAAACTTCAAAACCAAGTTTGAAAGATCCTCACCAGCGAACTCTCCCTTCAAAGACTTCTCTTCCATACCTTGAGAATATGGAGTGAAGTAGATCAACTCCTCAGTAGTGAAGGCATAAGTTGTAGGAGTAGAGATGGCTGCATAGTAACCATCGCAACCCTCAGGGAACTTACCACCCATAGCAGCCTTCATTGCCTCGAACTTAGGCATTGCAGCCTCTGGAAGAGCTGGGTTGAATTTGTCGATAGAGAATGTATCCAAGATACCGTGAAGGTCAGAAGCGATAACATTATCGAAATCCAACCATACGTTTCTTCTATCACGGAACAACATAGAAGAAGTACACTCACCGAATTGGTTTTTGATGTAAACTGGCTTAGAGTCAGCAACACCCTCAGGAACGGTAACATACAACTCCTTGTTGTCGTTCTTTACAGTATACTCAGCCTTGATCTTGTTGTCGTCCTTGTCGAAGAAATAAACCTCCAACTCGTCACCACCAACAGACAAGAATGCGTTACCGGCAATTCTCAAAGTACCACCATCAGGCACGAACTCTGAACGGAATTGCTTGATGGATGGAGCAGGAACTGGCTTAGCCAAATCCACATACAAATCACAACCACCTGCACTCTTAATCAAAAGCTTCTCAGTACGGATGATGTCAGCCTCACTGTTCAAAGTCACAATAAGAGCCTCGTCAGTCACGAATGTAGGGTTCAAATCTACCGCATATTCGTTCTCCTTGCCATCTACCAAGAAGACACCAGTTGCGGTGCTGAGTCCGCTACCGTGAATAATCACGGTAGCGCCTGAAGACAACTCAGCCAATTTTGTATCAATTGAATCTACGTTATCAACGTAGTCAACTCTAAACGCATCACAGTTAGTACTAGCTAACTTATCTTCACAAGATGTGAAGGCAGCTGCGGTCAACGCAGCAACGGATGCCAAAAATCCAAATTTCAAATTCATTTCAATAATACTTTAAAAATTAGTATGGGTATTTATCATCCATTACCTTGTTGTACAAATCTTGTACATCCTTTTGCAAATAAGTCTTCGCAGAAGTAGGGATAGGCAAATACCATTGATTATTTTGAATGAAAGACTCGACATTAACTGGAGACTCCTCGTTACCAGCAGTGTAGTCCTTATCAGGATACATACCTGCCAAAATAACGTTCAAATCGTGAACAAGTTGACGACGAGCATAACCTTCCTCACTTTGGAACATAGCGTTATCCTCTACCTCAGGAGATTGAGAGAATTGGATACCACGGTCCATTTGATACATGAACTTCTCAGCCATTGCAGGGTCACGATAGAAGAAACGCTTCAAATCCAACCATGCTTGACCTTCCATTGCGAACTCCTTACGACGTTGTTGAACAAGGTCCTTACGGATCAATTGGTGATACATAGGGTTCTCAACTGGAACATCAACCTCAACAGCGCCTTCATCAGTTTGAACTGTGAATTTAACAGGATCCTTGATAGCCATATTTTCCATGTTATCGAAGAATGCGATAGCGCTCTCATCCAATTGAGGAGCGTCATGAGCCTTCAAGACCTTGTTGATATCATCAACACCGACTGTCAACTTAGCAGTTACATCTAGGTTCTCCAAAGCCATGTTAGCCTCAGCACGCATCATGTAAACATCTGACAAACGGATGACATCCTGACGACGGTCAGTTGCCATACCCTTCTCATTCGTAGCGGTACCGTTAACACCCCAAATGTATTTCTTAACGTTGTTCAACAAACATTGACCACCGTTCAAGAACTCATCACCAGCCTTAACGTGGTCGTTCTTTTCAGTATATTCAGAATACTTAGGACCGTAATATACTCTCTCACCACTGATAGTAGTATACTCTTGGTCTACGAAGAAGCACAACTCCTTCTTACGAGCATCTTTGCTATTGAAAGAGTTATAGATAGTGTAAGAAATTCCCTTACCACCACCCCATCCTGAACCTGGGCTCCAGATCTCTTCAGGTGCCATTTGTGATTGGTAAGCTGAACCCTCACCATATTCACCCATTGGCCAATAGATAGCGAAAATAGTCTCAGTAGATGGAGTGTTACGTCCAGCAGAGGAGAAGATATCCTCGTGAGTAGTCAAAGCTGCACCACTGTGCTTGATAACATCTGTACACAAGTCAGCAGCCTTCTTCATGTAATCCTTGCTCTCGCTCTCAGAAACCTTGAATGGATACTTAGCACCTGGAAGATCAGCAACGCAAGAACCCATGGTCAAGTACAACTTAGCCAAAAGAGCCTTAGCTGAATACTTGCTAACACGCCAGTTGTCAGATGGACGCTCAGCCAACTTCTTCTCTGCATACTTCAAATCCTTCTCGATAGCAGCGTAAAGAGTTCTTCTTGATACACGAGGAACTTGAACGTTGTCGTTTAGGTCAGCAGCAGTGTTCAAAATCAACGGAGCCTCACCGAAGTACTCAGTTGCCAAGAAGTGAGCATAAGCTCTGAACAAACGAGCCTCAGCAACCACTTGATCTTTTTGCTCCTTAGTCAAAGTAGCGGAAGTCTCCAAAGAGGAAACCTTATCGATGATTTGGTTAGCTGTTGAAATAACACCAGAATACAAAGAAGTGTAACCCTCTTTCAAGATTGGGTTATCCTCACCAATTGAAAGCAAGAACAATGCACCCTCCTCTTGGTGTACGTTGTAAAGAACACCAGGAACACCCTCGTTAACGCACCATGCGAACTTAGACTCATATTCTGTCCAAAGACGACCACCATACAAAGGTCTAGTCATCAAGAGGCAATCGTCGAATGAAGAAACAGCCTCAGTACTATATTGGTCATAAACGTCTACGTCGAGGAAATCCTTACATGACGTGGAGCAGAACGCTAATGCGCTCAAACCCCAAACCAATGATTTATATCTTAATCTTTTAAATTCCATATTACTAAATCGCTAAAACATTAGAAATTAAAGTTCAAACCTACGACGAAAGATCTTGACAATGGGTAGCTACCAGTATCAATACCTTGCTCAATAGCACTTACGTTAGGCACCTCAGGGTTCAAACCAGAGTACTTAGTGAAGGTTGCAACATTTTGAACGTTGAATGAAACACTCATGTTGTTCATCTTCAACTTTTGGATGTACTTGTTAGGAACGTTGTAAGTAAGACCGATAGATTGGATACGCAAGTAAGATGCATCCTCCACATAACGGTCAGAGATTACGTTAGCGGCGTTACCACCATCTGATACTGAGTTAGGACGTGGCATGTTAGTAGAAGAGTTCTCGATCTTCTTACCGATCACGTTACCGTCAGCGTCAAGTTCGTTAACTACGCGAGCGCAATCAAGAACAGTCTTCAATTGGTTGATACCACCACGGTCCATACCCTCCAACTTAGAACGCAACAAGTTATATACATCGTTGCCATAAGATCCAGAAAGGAAGATATTCAAAGACCAAGGACCCCAGTTCAAAGTGTTTCCGAAACCGAAAGTGAAATCTGGGTTAGGGTTACCGATGAATGTCTTATCGTTCTCATCGATCACACCATCAGAGTTAAGATCGACATAGTTGATATCACCTACATCAGTACTGCTTGCACGCTTAACCTCGTTCAATTGCTCAGTATTTTGGATCAAACCGTCAGTCTTGAATCCCCAGAACATACCTGGAGCCTCACCAACCTTGCTGACGCAATAAGTACGAGTAGAAGTCTTAAATTGCTTCTTACCCTCCAATACGGCAGAGTCGCTTTGCAACTCAAGCACCTCGTTACGTACAACAGAGATATTCAAATCTGAGTTCCAAGAGAATGGTTGACCACCCAAGTTATCAATTTGAACGTTAGTAGTAGTCAAGTTAACATCGAAACCGACATTCTTGATAGAACCTGCGTTGATATCAGGAATAGAAGTGTAAAGATATGAGCTTGCAGTAGAACCCAATGTTGGACCTGGCTCAGCACGTACGATCAAGTCGTTGTTTTGCTTGTAGAACGCATCGAACACAACGTTGATACGGTTCTTCAAGAAGCTAGCGTCAACACCGGCGTTGATTTGCCAGTTAGTCTCCCATACCAAGTTAGGGTTCATCCAAGTACCTTGAACCATACCGAACTTGTCATCCAATGTTCTAAATGGCTTGAAGTAACCTACGTGAGCCATGTTAGTTCCTGCGTTACCGGTTTGTCCCCAACCAGCACGAAGCTTCAATTGAGAAACCTTACCTGTAGAAGAAGCCTTCTTCATGAAGTTCTCTTGAGCGATGTTCCAAGCCAATGAGAATGATGGGAAGAAGTCCCAACGGTTCTCAGGAGCCAAAGTAGAAGAACCATCCAAACGACCGGTTGCAGTTACCAAGTAACGATCCTTGAAGCTATAGTTTACACGAGCGAAAGTAGACATCATTGAAGTCGCACCCTTGTAACCAGAGATAGGACCATCCTCACCAAGAGCGGTGTTTTGGTATTGCTTGTCGATGAATCTCATGTCATCCAAGTAATTAGACTTAGCTACACTTGTACCTTCCCAAGTAGCCTTCCAAGCCTCATAACCCAACATAGCACCCAATCTGTGAAGATTGTTAACTGACTTTCTAGAGTAGTTCAAAGTTGAACAATAACGCCAGTATTGGTTCTCACGAGTGATGAACTCTTGCTTGTTATCACCCTTACCTTGCTTAGGAGAGAAACGGCTCTCACCTGCGTTAGAGAAGTCGATACCGAACTCGTTTCTCCAATCGAGGCTTTGTTGCTTATCCTTGAAGAAAGTGATATTAGCGAAAGTTTGACCGATTACGTTGCTTCTCTTCAAATAGATTGGAGAGTAGTTAGCGTTACGAAGTGGGTTCATCTTGATCTCTTGATCCTCAGCACCCAACTCTGTATAGTTACCATCCTTGTCAACTGGAGAAGTAGCAGGGCTAGAGATCAATGATTGGATGTATACAGCCTCCTCACTTGCAGTACCACCGATACCATCCAACTTGTTTCCGTCAGAGAACTCGAAACCTTGTTGCTTAGTTTGAGTGATGTAAGTGTAAGACATGTTCATACCCAATCTCAACCAAGACTTAGTTTGGTTCTCCATGTTCAAACGACCATTGAAACGTTGGAAGTCTGTGTTAACGAGGATACCATCTTGGTTCATGTAACCCATAGAGAATGCATATTGAGTCTTCTCAGAACCACCAGTCAAAGACAATTGATGGCTATGGCTGATTGCAGTATGGAACATCTCATCTTGCCAATCCGTACCAGCGCCACCGAATTGAGCGACAGCTTGCAACTTCTTATCAACCTCTTGGTTGTAAGCAGCTGCGATGTATGGATCAGTGTAGTATTGAGCGAACTCCTTCAAGTTCATCAAATCCAACTTGTCAGTTGCGGAAGCTACAGAGAATTGACCAGCGTAAGCGATGTTTACACGCTCTTCTTTGTTCTTCTCACCCATAGCACCCTTCTTAGTGGTGATCATGATGACACCGTTAGCAGCACGGGAACCGTAGATAGCTGTAGCGGAAGCATCCTTCAAGACCTCCATTGACAAGATGTCGTTAGGGTTGATGGAAGCCAATGGGTTTGCACCAGAACTTTGCTTACCACCACCGATAGGCATACCGTCCACAACGTACAACGGATCATTGCTACCAGTCAAAGAGGAGACACCACGGATTTGCACGGTAGCAGCCTCACCTGGTTGACCAGAACTTGAAGCGACACGCACACCTGATACCTTACCAGCCAAAGCTTGGTCAACTGATGCGGTAGCAGCCTTAGTCAAAGCGTCACCCTTAACTGACGCCAAGGCACCTGTCACGTCAGACTTTCTCATCTTACCGTAACCGGCGTTTACCTCGATCTCTTCGATCTCCTCAGCATCCTCCTCAAGAAGAACGTTGATTTTAGATGTCTTAGCATCGATTTTCACTGTTTTGGTTTTGTATCCTGAGAAGGATATTTCCAAAACGTCACCACTCTCAACATCTATTGTAAAGCTACCGTCTTCATCGGTAACCTCATAGTTGTCGGGAGAATTCTTCACTACGACGTCTGCTCCTGGCAATCCACCCTTGGAGTCCTTTACGATACCGGAGATCTCACGACCCACAAGACCGCCTGCCGCACAAAGCAACGTCAAAGACAAAAATAATTTTCTCATCCTTTAAACTATTATTAATACAAATTGAAATATTCTTACATTTATTCACATTAAACAAAAAGCAAATGCAAATATAAGTTAATTAATATTATTTCCCACCTTTTTAGTGAAAAAATGCTAAAAAGAATTATTATTAACATTTCATTAGTTAACAGAATGAAAAAGTCCGCGAGGATCTCCCGCGGACTTCAAAATTCCAGTATTTAAACTCTCTGAAGAAGAGATATTTACTTCACAATCAACTTGTAGTTCTTTTGGTTTACTTGTAGGACATACACGCCCGACTTCTTCACTGGAATGGAAGAATCGGTTCCTTCGTACACCACATTGCCCAACAAATCGAACAACTTCACATTGTCCTCGCCCTTATAGTTCACAAGTTGGATGGTACCATCCTGAACGTAATAAGAGAAGACCTCCCCTACCTCGTCCGCGCAGCCCGTAGTTTGGCTAACTGGCTTCATCAAGGCGATCAAAGCGAATCCCTTGGCTGGCATGGTAGATGGGCAATCATTCTTCCAACCTACGAATTCATATCCCTCAAACACAGGATTCTCGATGGTTATCTCCGCACCATAGGAGAAGGACAAACGTTGAGGTGCGCCCAACATCGCATTATTCAAAGAAGAGACCATCATCAATGTGATATTGTAACTCAAGACCTTCCATTGAGCATTGACAGTGACATCATAAGCAGGCATCACCGCACAAGTTGTATCCCAGCCGGCGAACTTATTACCCTCCAAAGTAGGAGTAGTCAAAGCCTTAATCTTGGCGCCATATTCATAAAGCGTATCCACCAAGACCTCATCACCACTCATCACCTTGTAAGCATATTTGTTCAAGGTCCATCTAGCCACCAATTTCAAATCGGAAGCCGGCATGGTTGCAGGAACCTCCACGCCCCATCCCGCAAAGGTGTAACCCTCTTTAGCAGGAGCTACCACAACTGGAATATCCTCACCGAATGTGAAAGCGACACTCTTCACCGTATCACCATCCACGATAACCATAAAATTATAGACATTCGCCGTATAGACACCCTTCACTGTCACATCCTCAGCAGGCATCACCTCAGGGAACTTATCCAGCCAACTGAAGCTGTAACCCTCACGATCGACAACTGCAGGTATCACAATGGCTTCGCCATAAGCATATCCCTTTCGATCGATTGTGTCTGCGTCGACTATTGTTGTCAAATAATATTGGTTCTCGCCCCAAACAGCCGTAGCGACGAAATCGCTATCCGGCATGGCAGCAGGAATCTCTGGGCTCCATCCCACGAAGGTGAATCCCTCACGATTCAAATCACTGACACTAAGCTCAGCGCCATAACCCATCACCGTGTCTATCACAACAGACTCTCCGTCCAATAAAGCGAAACGGTGCTCATTCACCTTCCATGAAGCAGAAATCGTCACCGAACCGGCAGGCATCAAGTCAGGAACCTTATCGTTCAACGCAAGGGTATAACCCTCTTTCTGATCATAAGTGTATGTGATAGGTGTTTGATACTCAATCTCCGCATTAAACAATGTATCCTCATCTGCCACAATCACAAATGGATATTTGTTCACAATCCATTGCGCGATAGCGGTAAAGGCGGAGTCAGGCATCGTAGCAGGGATCTCTGGGTTCCAACCATTGAAGGTGTAGCCCTCTTCCTTCAAATCATCCACTACCAATGGCTCGCCGAAAGCGATCATGGTATCCAACAAAGTCTCCGCACCATCCATCAAAACGAATGGGAAGACGCCCTGTACCCAAGTGGCAGTGATTACCACCGTGTCGGCAGGCATCGTAGCTGGCAATTGTTCGTTCAACACCAACGAGTAGCCCTTCTCACCCTCAAATGAAGGCAAAACTATCTTTTCATTGTAATCGATTTCAGCTTGATACAATGTGTCCGCATCCACCATCAAGAAGAATGGGTACTTATTGACGCTCCATTGAGCGACAGACGCAAAGGCGGAATCAGGCATGGTGGTAGGGATAGCAGGATCCCAACCCTCAAAAGTATAACCCTCTTTCGTCAAGTCCGTCACTACAAGATCACTAGCATAAGCAATCATGGTGTCCAACACCGCATCAGTACCATCCATCAAGATGAAAGGATAATTGTTGATTGTCCAGACAGCATTGATCGTCACAGTATCAGCAGGCATCAACGCAGGCACCTCTTGATCAAGCGTCAAAGTATAGCCCCTCTTTTCGTCAACAGAAGGGACAACAACTGAATCTTGGAACGCGAACTCCTTTGCGAATGTTGTGTCGCCATCCACCAAGAAATAGAATGGATAACTATTCTTCACCCATTGCGCATAAGTGGTGAAGTCTTGCTCAGGCATAGCTACTGGCACCGCTGGGTTCCAACCGTCGAAAGTGTATCCCTCACGGTCCGCAGGAATAACAGGATCGATCAAATCGCCTGGCTTGTAAGCGGCAGTGGCAATCGTATCATTCTCGCTAATCGCAGTGAAGATTACTTGTTGAATCTTCCAAGAACCGTTAATCACCATATCGGCGTCAGACATCACAACTGGCAATTCACTATCCCATACCCACTCATAGTTGACACTGTCAGGCATTGCAGGGTATACGATCGTATCTCCATAAGCATAATCAGCCACAAGGAAGGTATCACTTCCCATCATCAAGACCAATGGATAGTAGAGTTTCTCCCATGTCAATTCCACATCAATCGCCTCAGCTGGCATAGTGGCGGGCACATCGCTCCAATTATTCAAAGCATAACCTCTCTTCTCCGGCTGAGGAAGTACGATAGCAGCCTCATACGCAACCATGCTATCAACGTAGAGGTTCTCCGCATCGTAAATTTTCAACTCGTAATTATTTCTGGAGAAAGAGCCAGAGAGGACCACATCAGCCTTTGGCATGACAGTCACATTCTCCGAATCCCAACCAAAGGTAAATCCAGTTTTTTCCGCAGGACGATAAGCCTCTCGATCGATTGGTTCACCTACCTTCACGGAATCCACGGAAGAAGTATCTCCATCCAAAGCGAGGGACAACATATAGACCTCCTTCTCAAATAGCGCTGTCATTACTACATCCTCATCCGGCATAGTCGAAGGAACAGCAGGATTCCAACCAAGGAATGCATAGCCTGGTTTTACAGGATCAGCTAAGACCGGAACCAAGCCATCGTAAGCCACACTGTAACTTTGCGTGTCAGCCTCCACAACATATGAAGCCGTATGGATATTACGGCTCCATTGAGCCGCATAAGTTTGGCCATCCATCTCTTCTGAAGCCACGGAAGGGAGCTCTGGATTCCATCCATTAAATGTGAATCCCTTTACCGCAGGAACATCTACAGAAACAGCGTCGCCACAAGTATAAGTATTCTCCGCATCGGTCAAAGCAATACCCTGGGCGGCATCCGACAATTGGATGGTTGCCTTGTATTCAGGCACAAAGTATTGGGCGGTAATCACCACATCCTCATTCGGCATGGTAGCAGGCAAAGCCTTATCCCATCCAAGGAAACTATGACACGCGTCAGTAGGTGCGGCAGGTGCGGCGAAAGTAATCGCCTCGCCATTCCGCAAAGGCTCAGAGGTGAAGATCACCTCACCATTGGCTACAAATTTCACATAGTGGCATGCGGTGACAGCAAAGTCCTGCACGTAACCCGAGTAGTTGAAATTCTCATGCAGACGCACATAACGGGTGGTTTTACTCAATTCAGTATCCAAATCACAATCCCTTGCGTTCTTTCGCCAAACACGGCTCCAAGTGGTGCCATCCGCACTCTCCTCCAGGGTCCAACCCACCGTTGCGGTAGCGGCACCAGAAGCGGAAGTGGTAAAACTGATTTTGTCAGGAACACCGGAAAGATGAACAGTAAAATAGTGGTCATTGCTACAGATACCGCAACCAGCACTCAATGTTCCTGTCGCATACATTCGGATCTGTCCATTCTCCCAAATGTGACGATAAGAGTTACTGTTCAGGTTCTTGTCCACATCACTACCATTGAAAATAGACTCCGTCATGGTAAATGGGACCGCCACTTGGGCATTCAAATGGGAAAGGGAAGCAGTAGTCAGAATTGACAATAATGCAAATCGCGTAAAAAATTTCCTCATACAATAGAATATTTTAACAACACGTCACAACAAAGAAAAAGAGATGCCATGTTTTCACAGCATCTCTTCTTATCATTTGCCTTGAGACGCAAAAACGCCGCAAAGTTAAGCAAAATATTTCTAAATCAACTATTTTATGAGATTAATCCCACTTCGTGTTACGCATATCGCCTGTTTGCTCGAAGGCCAAATGCATGTTCAACGCCTTTGAAAGCGTCATTGGTGTGTGGCACTTTCCAGCGGACATCTTCAAGTAATCCCACAAAAGTTCCTTGTAGTCTGGGTGAACACAATTCTCGATGATCGCCTCCGCCTTTTGCATTGGAGACTTAGCGCGCAAGTCAGCGACACCTTGTTCGGTAACGATCACCTTCACAGAGTGCTCTGAACTGTCGATGTGGCTAGCCATAGGAACAATAGCGGAGATGACACCACCCTTCGCAACAGAAGGACAAGTGAAGATAGAAAGAAACGCATTACGGGCGAAGTCCGCGGAACCACCCAAACCGTTCATCATCTTTTGTCCCAAGACGTTAGTTGAGTTCACATTTCCGAAGATATCCAACTCAAGAGCGGTATTGATGGCGATAACACCTAGACGACGTACCACCTCTGGGTTGTTGGTCAACTCTTGAGGACGCAACATCAACTTATCCTTGAAGAACTCGTAGTTACCGTAAACATCCATCAAAACATCATCTGAGAGGGTCAAGGAACTACCACTGGCGAAAGTGATACGGCCCTTCTTCATCAAATCGATCACAGAGTTTTGGATTACCTCAGTAAACATGGTGAAAGAAGGGATATCATCGCAGTTACCCAATGAACCAAGCACCGCATTGGCGATATTACCTACACCTGATTGCAATGGCAAGAACTCCTTAGGGATGATACCCTTGTGCAACTCGCTCAACAAGAAGTTAGCGACATTCTCACCGATCTTAGCGGTTACCGCATCCACTGGGGTGAAAGGAGCGATACCATCAGGCATATCCGTCTTCACAACACCAAGCACCTTAGAAGGATCCACCTTCAAAGTAGCGGTACCGATACGGTCTGCTGAAGTGTAGATAGGAATCTCACGACGGTAAGGAGGATTAACTGGCTCATACAAGTCATGCATACCATTGATCTTCGCAGGATGGTGAGCATTCAACTCGATGATGATATGCTTAGCGCACTCCGCCAAAGTTGGGGTGATACCCACTGAGGTAGTCAACACGATCTCACCCTTATCAGTAATATCAGCCGCCTCGATCAAAGCGTAGTCAACAGGGCCAAGGAATCCATATCTCAAATCTTGCGCCACATGAGACAAGTGCATATCGAAGTATTGCACCTCGCACTTATTGATAGCATCACGCATATGTTTGCTGGACTGGAATGGAGTACGGAACTTAACCGCCTTCGCGCGGGAAAGAGCACCATCGATCTCATCGCCAGTGGATCCACCGGTAATCATACCAACCTTGAACTCATTTCCTTTCGCATGCTCAGCCTCCGCCTTAACAGCAAGAGCCTTTGTTACCGCCTTCACAGTTCCTACAGATGAGAAACCGCCAATACCAATCACATCATTGTGCTTAATGTACGATGCTGCCTCTTCAGCAGTTATAAACTTGTAAGCCATTGTACCTTTCTTGTATTTTAATTCAATTATTCAATTACTTTCCTAAATACGATGCAAAATTAAAACAAAAAAGAATATATCACTATGTTTGGCACGTTAAAAATGCATAAATATTTTAATTCGAACCATATACAGAATAATTATGCATTTTGTATGCGAATAAAAAAAGCGTCTCCGCGGAAAACCACGGAGACGCGTCAATTATTGAGAATTAGATTAGTCCCAAGCCAAAGCGGAAGCACCCAATACAGCGGCATCCGCATCCTTCATCTCAGAGAACAAGACCTTCACCTTGCCCTTGAATACAGGCATCAAGTTATCATCCATCGCCTTCTTCAATGGGTTAAGCAACAAATCGCCTGCCTTAGCCAAACCACCAAATAGAACGAATGCCTCTGGGCTACTGAACTTAACGAAGTCAGCCAAAGCCTCTCCCAACACCTGTCCAGTGAATGCGAAGATATCCTTGGCGATCGCGTCACCTGCCATAGCGGCATCGAAAACATCCTTAGAAGTGATCTTATCCAACTCGATCTTGCGGAGCAATGAATCCTCACCCGCACGATTTTGCAACATCTCCTTTGCGGTGCGAGCCACACCTGTAGCGGAGGTATAGGTCTCCAAACAACCCTTGTTTCCACATCCGCAAGGACGACCATCACGACGAACGATGACGTGGCCCAACTCACCCGCATTACCGTCGTGTCCGTAGATCAATTGTCCATTAGCGACAACACCACTACCTACACCAGTTCCCAAAGTGATCATGATGAAATCACGCATGCCACGAGCGGCACCGTACTTCATCTCACCAATAGCAGCCGCATTGGCGTCGTTAGTCAAAGTAACAGGCACACCCACCTTTTCAGAGAGCATCTTCGCGAATGGGACGATACCCTTCCATGGCAAGTTAGCCGCATGCTCGATGTTACCAGTATAGTAGTTCGCATTAGGCGCACCCACACCGATTCCTTTGATTTTCTCGATACCACCATTCTTGGCTACCAAATCCAAAATACCATTACCCAACGCATTGATATACTCCTCAAGCACAGGATAAGCTTGTGTCTTGATTGAATTGGATGCCAAGACATTACCTTGCGCGTCAACAATTCCGAACACTGAATTGGTACCACCAATATCGATACCAACCACATTAGGTTTCAATTCAGACTTCATACTATTATATTTTGAGTTAATTATTAATTGTCAAATCAGTTGTCTTATTTTTCTTATTCTTGCTTCCGACAAAGCCGTACCACAAAAGATATGCGTAACATGCCAAAGGCAACGCGAACGCGATTTGGGCATTCACCATATCAGCGACCAACCCTTGGAAGAAAGGAACCAAGGCACCACCTAAAATCATCATCACCAAAAGGGAGGATCCTTGCGAGGTATATTTACCCAAACCATCTATCGCCAAAGTGATCACATTCGGGAACATGATGGAGTTGAACAATCCCACCGCCAAGATGGCCCACAAAGACAGGTTTCCTGTCGTACTTAGCATCAAGACGATCAACAATATATTCACAAAGGAGAATAGTCCCAATGTACGGGATGGCACAGACTTAGCCAATAGGAACACGAAAAAGTTGAGTGTCATGAAGGCCAAGAAATAATAGACCTTCTCAGTGATGAAGAAATCCACGACACCATTAAAGTTCAAATGAGCGGCCTTACCCAACGTAAAGAAAATAAGAGTCAAAGAGGCAACGGCGGACAAGACCATCAAAGGAATCTTTTTGGACAAATCCATCTTACTCATGGAGATGGATCCCATAAAACGTCCTATCATCGCACCTCCCCAATAGAAGGTCAAAAGGCGGCTTGCCTCCAAGTTGTCCAAACCATGGAACTTATTCATATAATCCACCAAGTTACTACCGATGGCCACCTCAGCACCCACATAGCAGAAGATACCGATCATACCAAATACCAAGTGAGGGTATTTCAAAGCGCCCAACTTATCCAACTCACGATTATCATCCTTCATATTCACCGCAGGAATATCCGCGAAGAAAATCACACCGAATAGGATCAAGAGCAGACTGGCCAATACCAAATAAGGGATTCGCACAGAAGAGACGCCACCTCCTTCACTTAGGAAGTATTGGAATATCAAGGTTCCGCCAATCACCGGAGCCAATGTGGTACCCAAAGAATTGAACGCTTGGGAAAGATTCAAACGGCTGGATGCCGTATCGGACGAACCCAAGGAAGCCACCAAAGGATTCGCGGCGATTTGCAAAAAGGTGAAACCGGCTCCCAAAAGGAAGAGGGCCGTCAAGAAGACCCAAAAGACAGGCTCCTCGGCGCTAGCCTCGATAAAGAAGAGGAAACAAGCGACCGCTGAGATGAAGAGTCCCAGCGCAATGGTATTCTTATACCCCACCTTCAATATCGGATCGCCCCAAGTGGCGGAGACAAAAAAGTAGATGGCGGATACAAAAAAGTAGGCCAAGAAGAAGGCCAACTGCACCAAAGTGGCTTGGTATTGCTCCAACTGGAAAACATCCTTAAAATAAGGAATCAAAATATCATTCAAACATGTAATGAAACCCCACATGAAAAAGAGCGTTGTCAGCGTGATCAAAGGGAGCACATACGATTTTTTAACCTCATTATCCATATCAACAATTGTTTTATATTTTATTCTATTAAAAATCTATCGTCAACTTCGCGTTAAACATTCTACCCGTCAAATAGTTCGGAACCGCATATTGCGAGCCATTCACGACCGAAATCCAAGTCTGCGAATTCACATTCTTTGTACCTAACAAATTGAAGACATCGAAGTTAAGAGCAAAAGTTTTCATCCATGAAAAGAACTTCTTCTGCATAACAGGGTCCACACCCTTGCGGAGGTGGAATGTCAATCCTATATCGATACGTTTGTAGTTCTTCATCCAATAATCATAGCCATGGCTATAGGTATTCGGAAGCGTGAATGGGAATCCATCCGACCATATCAACTTAATATTAAACTTCAACTTGTCGAATCCAGGCATATAATCTTGGAAGAACATGGAGGCATTGAAACGCTGGTCGGTAGGACGAGGAATGTAACCAAACTCATCCCCTTCGATATCCTCCTTCGTATTCATCAACGATAGGGATACCCAAGAATCGGTTCCTGGCACAAATTCTCCGGAGAGCTTCACATCTCCGCCAAAGGCAAAACCTTTGGCACAATTCCTACCCATATAGGTAATCTTCATATTATCGACCTGATAAGGGATGATTCTGTCTAAATACTTATAATACAATTCCGTTGTGAGCTTAAAAGGCCTACCCCACTTGCGGAAATAGAAATCGGATGCGGCGATGATCTGCGCGGAACGAGGCGACTTGACATCATGGTTCAAATAAACGTTCACGTTTCCGTTATCCATCTTCTCCGTGCACATCATCTCTTTAAAGAAAAGGGATTGATGGTAGATACCCGTCGCAAAACGGAATCCCCAATTGGTCTCTTTCGGAAAATAGGAGAAGGAGAGTCGTGGACTAGCCATCAATTGATGATTGAAGTTCCAATATGAAAGTCTCAGGCCACCCACCAAGACCACCTTTCCCCGGTTGGCCATACGATTAAATGTATTTTGGGCGAAGCAGGAGAATCGGAACATATCCTCCTTCAAATCCGCGTTGCAATTGTCGTAAAGCATCATAGAAGTCCCGTTCATCGGCATGGAATAACCAGCGGAATCACGATATTCCCACTCATTGATGGTCTCTTCCATCTTCTCCAGTTGGAAGGATGTTCCCCACTTCAACGTATTCATGCGAAGGTTCAACGTGTTGATATATGAGAAGTTGGTCACGTTGGCGTTCAACTCATTACGGGCATGTTGCAAAGAGCCTCCCGCACCCTCCGTCGTGGTACGCTTCATGGTGGTCATATCCAAGTCACCGATCAGGTACGAACTGGTGATATCGTAGGTAACGTTCTCTGAAGTATAAAAAGAGGAACCTATCAAATCAATGGAACATTTTTTCGATGGTTTGATATTCAATGTCAACGCTCCGAAGAATGTGGAGAATAGGTCCTTCTCCTCGCCATCGAAATAGAACTCTATGGACTTAGTCGTAGCGTTCGTTCCAAAATTGGTCACGCTGGATTCAGGGCTGAATCGATAATCGTTTCGGGAGATATTTCCCAAGAAAGATAGACTACACTTAGGCGAGAAACGATAAGTCATATAAGTTTGATAATCCAAGAATCGAGGGTCATAATCACCAACGGTCTGCAATCCATTCAACACATAGGTGGATTTCTTATAGCGGAAACCATGAACTTGAGAAAACTTAGGTGAGGATGTTCCGATATAGGCGCTCGCGCCCAATAGGCTAACTGAAACAGAGCCCTCAAAAGCCGAAGGAGTCTTGTACTTGATATCCAAAACAGATGCTATCTTATCACCATACTCTGGAGAGAAGCCTCCGGAGGAGAAATTAACAGATTGGACCAAATCAGGATTCATGAAACTCAAACCCTCCTGTTCACCACTACGGATAAGGAAAGGTCGATAAACCTCGATGGAATTGACATAGACGCAGTTCTCATCAAAGTTACCGCCACGGACAGAGTATTGCGAACTCAACTCATTATTGGAAGAGACACCCGGCATCGTCGTGACCAACTCCTTGATCGCGTCACCACTCATCGTAGGAATAGACTTCGTAACATCCACATTCATCACCTCAATCGTCGTCTCTTGTTTCTTTAACGCCACAACATCCACGTCACCCAGGGAGACACTGCTCTCCTTCATGACAACCCGGACAAACACGGAATCACGGTCACACAACACGGACTTTTGCACATCCGCATAACCAATCAAGGAAAACTGCAAACGATAGGTCTTAACCGAATCAGAGGATAATTGAAGGGAGAATCGTCCCAACGGATCAGTGAAAATCGCTTCATCTTCCCCATCCACCTCAACATTCACAACATCCAACGGATCACCAACGGCATTGGTAACCACACCGGAGATCTTCTTCGCACCCGCCATTTGGACGGAAAAGAAAAGAAGGAAAGAGGTTAATATGGTTAGGCATCTCCACATATCCTAGCTACTTTGTGAAAATTTCGTCCTTGCTTTTAGGTCGGGAAGAATCCATCCAGATAAAATTCTCCAATTGTTTTTCCTCATCAGGTATCTTGTTGGGCGCATATAACGTGCCCTCAGAATCCGGCGTCATAACGATCTTTTCCACCTTCTTACTGCTCTTCATATGGATGGTCATCGCCTCTCCATGCGCTTTGTTGACACCAATTAATTGGTTGTGGTCATCCTTTGTGTAATAGACGGATTTAGCATTTCCCTGCATCACAACACGGGAGAGCGAATTGTTTTTCAAATAAGCCTTGGACTCCCTACCCGACAATTGGTTATACATATCATCCGCCTCATATTGAATAATCATCGCCTTATTCACGATGTGGATATAGTCAGGCTTTTGATTCTTCATATAGATATCAATCTTCTCGCCGCTCAATTGGCTCTCCTCACTCCAAAGAACAGGCTTCACATACATGGTAAGTAGGGAATCGGTTGAGGAATAAACCAAAGAATCACACATGCCCTGCATATCCTTACGATAAAACTTCACATGATGATAACCTCTGATTTCACTTCTTGTCGAATCCAACTCCAACCCACGCAAGGTATCCGCAGCCAAGAACAAGGAATCCTTATCTGAATAATCTATCACATAGGCATCACCTGTCATATAACCCGTAGCGGGGAATTTCCTTGAAAACTCCGCATAATTTCCACGTCCGATCACCTTTTGGGATGAATCCTGCGCATCAATATTATGATAAGCCTTCGCGAATTTATTCTCCATATCATAGTAGATGGAATCGGCCGTCAAACGTCTGCCCGATTTGGAAGTGATCACCGAATAATCATACAACCATCCGATTTGTGTCTTACGATTCATTTTAGCATTGGTCGTATAGATCGTATACTCACTCTCATAGACATAAGAGGGTCCGACCAAAACCGTTTTACCCGTTTCATTGTTAAACTGAAGGGAATCACTTTTGATGATATAATTGGGATGGTTCAACACCACCTCATCCTTAAAGAAGTAGTCCTTGGAATTGGTGTAATAATAGCCCAGACGAGAGGTCAAATCCATATCGCCATCATGCAATTTTCCACCACCGAAATAGTAACCATAGTTACGGTCCCGATAATAATCCAACGCTTCGGTATGCAAGGTGGTTCCCTCATTGTCAGCCACCACATTGCCACGGATACGCATCAGTTGCGTCTCTCCATCATAATGCATCTGATTAGCCGTCATCGTGGAACTTTTATCCACCACACGGACATTACCGAAGGCATCGAAAGAATCATCATCATAAAAATAGGCGCTATCGCAATACATCAAGGTCGATTCGTGACGGAAACGCACATTTCCCTTCAACACCTGGTATTCGGCACCTTGGGAATTATCAAAGGAGAGCAGATCACATTGTTCCAATATGACATTCTTCGTTCCTCCACAAAGGGACGATAAACACAAGAATACCAAAAGAATTGTATATGATCTTTTCATATGCGATAAGAAAATCATTTAATCCAACCTGGATATTGGAACTCACAGTTCTGCCACTTCGGATCGATCTTCACATAGATACTCTTCTGCTTCTCGACCACCCAATTCTTCAACAACTCCGCATTTTTCTCCTCTTGGTAAGCGGCCTTGATTGCCATATAATCATCCTCCACATTGGCCTTATGCGCCTTCAACAAAGATTTCACCTTCGCAACAGCAAAGACCTCATTACCCTTGGAATCTATCATCATAAATGGTCTGGAAACCTCTCCGCTCTTCAAAGAATAGACCGCCTTCGCCACCTCTTGGGGCAAATCACGCATTTCGAAACGGGAAGATCCATTTTTAGGATTATTCAAAAGGCCACCGCAATTTCGGGTATTCTTATCAACCGAGTAAAGCGTAACAGCCTCCTCGAAAGTAAGTTCCTTCTTCTCAACCAAGCCAACGACACTGTCCAAACGGGCACGTGCCTGGAATTGCTCATCCAATGTGGATTTAGGCTTCATCAAAATATGACGAACATTCACCTTGTCACCGCTCTTCTCTATCAATTGAATGATATGATAACCGAACTCCGTCTCAACCACCTTTGATACACGATTCGCATCATGCAACGCAAACGCCACATCCGCGAACTCATGCACGAGCTGTCCCTTACCCATAAAACCAAGCTCACCACCTCTCTTAGCGGATTCCTTATCCTCTGAATACAAAATCGCCAAGGTGGAGAATTCCGTCTCCTTATTGTCCACGCGCTCTTTAAACTCACGCAATTTAGACTTTACATTTTCAATTGCCGTAGCGCTCACTTGAGGTGCGACCGTAATCAACTGCACCTCAACTTGAGTTGGGATATCAGGGATGCTATCAGCAGGCAATGATTTGAAGAATGCCTTCACCTCAGCTGGAGTCACCTTCGCCTCTCCGACAATCTTCTTCTGCATTTGTTGGATAATCTGTTGGTTGGAAACCATTTCCGTCAACTCCTCACGTAGAGAGGCCAAATCCTGGTTGAAATACTCTTCCACCTTCTCCTTGGAACCCACTTGGCCGATCAAATAATTGATACGCATCTCCACTTGATTCGATACGGATTTGTCATCCGCAAATATGCTGTCGATCTTCGCTTGATCCAAATATAGTTTCTGCAAAGCCAATTGTTCTGGAATGTAGCAATAAGGATCACCTTCAATGGAAGAACCCTCATAGCGCATCTTCTGGCGATACTCCTCCACGTCAGAAAGCAAGATGGCTTCATCACCCACCACCCATGCGACCTCGTCTATCATATTGGCGCTCCAAGAGGTCATCCATGAAGCAATGGAAGAAAACAATACTGAAAAAACAATTCTTTTATTCATAACATCATTTATAACTTTTCACTGAACCATCCTGCAAACCCTTCTCATATAAGCTATTTCTATAAGAACGAAGGAAATCCGCTTTCTTCTGTTCAGTCAAGATGGAATAGATTCTGCTCTTCGCAAATTCATAGGGTTGTTGGTCTCCGGTCAACTTGCATGAATTCACATACAAGAAAACGGAACGGATGGAATCCGACTCCACATACAACTTGTTATCCGCGAATGTAGTCTCTAGAAATGGCAAAGGCAACTTACGGACCACCTCGGACATCAAGGTCCAATTATCATTGAAGTATTCTATCTTGGCGGCATTCTTCACACAAAGAGACTCAATCATCTCCATGTTACCATCACTCGGAGATTCCATCAAAGATTTAATCACCGAATAATCGGACGCATTATTCAAAACAGACAAAGCGACACCCTTCAGCAATGGTTCATGCAAATAGAAAAGTGCGGGATTCTCGTTATAATATGCGAAAGCATCCTGATCCTTGATCTGAGAGGACAAACGATCCTTGATCAACTGAAGTTCATACTCATACACATAAAGAGACTTACGGTAGCACTCCACCAACGAATCGATTTCATCGCTACTCTCCTTCGTCACCTGTTCCTTCGCCAACTCGTACATCAAATTATTGGAGGCCCACTCCTTCACATAATGCTCAATCGCTGACGCACTATCCTCGGAACTCAAGCCAGTCAAGTCAAGATTTCTTTTTATGTCAGACTCCGTCAAAGACTCTCCGCCTGACTTAGCGACAACCTTATCAGGTCGAATAAGAGAAGAGATGTAGTCGCAAGATCCCATACCGAGGGATAAACCACCCCACAGTGCGATGGACAATGCAATGCGAATTATAGAATGAAACATCTTCATTGGGGTCTCCATTAACTATTTTACTCCTCAATCGAATTGATAACCGCAGGGTACTTAATCACAGGATATCTACCATGTAATTCATCCACCCATTGCTCCTCCAAATAGTTTTGGTAATCGGCAGTCAAAGGTCCCTTCACATCCGTATAAGACTCAGGAGCGGAAATCACCTTACCTGATGTAGTAACGAATGGGAAATCGCTATTATTGTTTGCCACAGACTCTGTTTTGTCGAACACCAACGCATCCACATCCGCATTCGCGCCCTTTGCATAGAGTCCCTTAGTCACCTTCACAACGATCGCACCCTCCTTGTTGAACTCACGATCCAACACCACATTGATGGAATCATAAGGGATAGGTTGTGGTTGTGCCTTCTTTTTGTTCTTTCCCTTAACTGGAGAAGGATCATAATTAGCGATGAAACGGTTCACCTTATCCAATGTCTCCTTATTGGCGCAACGGATAATGGCACCCTTGAACTTAGGGGCATTCCATGTGTATTTATCCTTATGCTCAGCAAAATACTTCGCCAATCCCTCCTTGTCCTTAGCAGCCTTGGTCCAAACCTTTTTTGAACTGATTTCAAAGAGCAGCAAACCATCTCGATATTCATTCAACAAATGGCTATACTCCGGATTTTTCTTTCTAAGTTCTGCACGTTCTCCATCCCACACGAAGTGATAAAGGAAATTATCCAATGTCACGTCAGTCAACTTCTTAGCGTCCTCCAATGGATCAACGTCTTTTTCTGGATAGTGGGAATTAAGCGCTTTAAGGAACTCAGAATAGAATGTCTTTTGTGAATATACATTACCCTTGTACTCGAAAAGTGGCTCGGTCAAAAGACGACGGATAGAATCGCGGGCATCATTGTTCTCTCCTGCATCACCTAACATCACATACTCATAGAATGGCTGAACATTTTCCGTGAATACACGAAGATTGTTTTGAACTTTCAAACGATTGATGATATCATTCACATTATTCTCTCCTCGATCAGACTTCGCCATTTTAGCCTTCAAATCATCCTTCATAGAATCAAAATCAGGCGTTGAGATAACGTCGGTAATAGTAACAACATGGATTCCTTGCATGCTTTTAACGACATCATACTTTCCGACCTCACCAATCGTTTTCAAACGATCGACAAAATCAGGGGGCAAAATTTTGTCATCGGCAATATACCCCCAATCACCACCCTTCGAATTGGTGTAGGTATCATCGGAATATTTCTTTGCCGCATCCGCAAATTTCAACTTACCCTTTTTCAATTGTGCACAAAGCTTGTTGGCCATCTTTTCCGCCTTTTGCTCATCTCCAGAGAGAAGGATATGAGAGAAACGCAAATCTTTTATAATTCGATTGCGGCTGTTTACCTTAACGATATGATAACCGAAACGAGTTCTAAATGGTTCGCTGAATGAACCGACTGGAGTCGTGTAGGCCTTGCACTCAAAAGGATAAACTGTAGAGAAAACATTAACCACACCTATATCACCACCATCCTTCTTGGATGGGCAGTCCGAATTAGACTTCGCCAACTCCGCGAAAGAAGCGCCATTCTTTAGTTGGTTATAAATATCAGTAATTTTGGAGAACGCCTCACTCGTATCAGAGGAATTTTCCGGTGCGGAAACCAAAATATGGGAACAACCGACGCTATAGGCGCTACGTTCATAGGCCTCATGAAGCAGTCTATCCTCTAAGATAGAATCTCTCAAGTAAGGGAATGTCAGTTGATTCTCATACTGCTCGAACTCATGCTTAAAAGACTTAGAGTGGTCATACCACAAATCCTTGGCTTGAGCCACCTTAAGTTTAAAGTTGACAAACAAATCAACATACTCCGCAAGAGATTTCTTCTCAATTGCGGAACTTGAATTATTCTTGCGATAGATATATTCAAACTCAGACTTTGTCACCTCCTCACCATTAATCAAAAACGCAGCAGGATCATTGTCTTGAGCAGACAGTCCTTGCAATAGGAAAAGCGACGCGATAGACGTCAAGATGGAACGTTTCATATTCCTAAATATAATTATTCTAAGTTAAACTATAATAGACGCAAATTTATAAAAATATCCTTACGCAAACAAAAAAGAGAGACCTTTTGGGCCTCTCTTTCTGGAATATTAGAATTTGTTTAGAATTACTTCTCCTTAGAGATTTGCTTTTCCTTAATTCTAGCCTTCTTACCAGTAAGTTCACGCAAGTAGTACAACTTAGCACGACGAACCTTACCAACCTTGTTCACAGTGATGCTATCGATGAATGGAGAATCCATAGGGAAAATTCTCTCAACGCCTACACCACCAGAGATCTTACGAACTGTGAAACGCTTCTTGTCTTGGTGACCACAAATACGGATAACATCACCGCGGAATTGTTGTACACGCTCCTTGTTACCCTCTACGATTCTGTAAGCTACAGTGATCGTATCACCACTCTTGAATTGAGGGAATTCCTTTCCTGCACCGAAAGCGCCCTCTGCAATTTTAATTAAATCCATTTCAGTTTTTAATTCTTATTTTTAACAATAACGCAATGTAACGGATACCAACGCCCCGACAGAGATTGCGCAAAAACTTCGCAAAAGTAATCAAAGATTTTTAACGGAACAAATTATTGCCCATTAAAAAACTATATTGACGATTTTACCAGGAACGACAATGATCTTCTTAGGCGTCTTGCCCTCCAAGTTCTTCGCAACAATTTCAGAAGCAACCACGGTCTTCTCCACCTCATCCTTAGGCATATCAGCAGGCAACTCCATGGTTGACTTCACCTTACCGTTGAACGAGATGGCGTACTTGCAGTTGGATTCCTTCAAATACTTCTCCTCAAACTTAGGCCACTCAGCATCACAAACTGTCGTGTTATGGCCCAACATATGATACAACTCCTCAGCAATGTGTGGAGCGAACGGAGTCAAAAGCACACACAAAGTCTCCAATGCGGACTTCTTGTTGCACTTCAACGTGGAGAGTTCGTTCAAACAGATCATAAAGGCTGCCACAGAGGTGTTAAACGAGAAGTTCTCCACATCGAATGTCACCTTCTTGATCAACTTATGAACAGACTTCAACTCCTCAGCCGTCATTGGCTCGTCACTGACGCTCAACGCATCCTTCTCGAAGAACATTCCCCAGAACTTCTTCAGGAATCTGTGGACACCATCGATACCGTTGGTATCCCAAGGCTTGGATTGCTCCAATGGGCCAAGGAACATCTCATACAAACGAAGCGTATCAGCTCCATATTTCTCGACGATAACATCTGGGTTCACAACGTTGAACATAGATTTAGACATCTTCTCAACGGCCCAACCGCAGATATATTTACCATCCTCAAGGATAAACTCAGCTGTTTTATAATCTGGCATCCAATTCTTGAAGGCCTCGATATCAAGCACATCGTTGCTAACGATATTCACATCCACATGGATAGGTGTCACATCATATTTATCCTTCAAGTTCAAAGAGACAAAAGTATTGGTGTCCTTGATTCGATATACGAAATTGGAACGACCTTGGATCATACCTTGGTTGATCAACTTTTGGAATGGTTCATCCTTGCAAATAACGCCAAGGTCAAACAAGAACTTATTCCAGAATCGGCTGTAAATCAAGTGACCAGTCGCATGCTCTGTACCACCCAAGTACAAGTCGACATTTTGCCAATAGCCATTTGCCTCCTCACTGACCAACGCATTGTCGTTGTGAGGATCCATATAACGCAAGAAATATGCGGAAGAACCGGCGAAACCAGGCATTGTATTCAACTCATAAGGATAGCCCTCCTTGGTACACCAATTCTTGGCGTGACCCAATGGAGGCTCACCAGAAGCAGTAGGATGGAAGTTCTCAATTTCCGGCAACTCCAAAGGCAAGCAGCCCTCATCCAAAACTTTAGGCATACCATCTTGATAGTAAACAGGGAACGGTTCTCCCCAATAACGTTGACGGCTGAAAATAGCATCTCTCAGACGATAATTAACCTTAACACGACCCAACTTGTGCTCCTTCACATATTGCTTCGTATAAGCGATGGCCTCTTTAACGGTTTTACCATTCAAGAAACCAGAGTTGGTCATAATACCATCCTTGGCATCAAAACTCTGCTCACTGACATCACAACCCTCAATAACTGGGATGATAGGTAAATTGAAGTGTTTTGCGAATGCATAGTCACGAGAGTCATGCGCAGGCACAGCCATAATAGCACCAGTTCCATAACCGGACAATACGTAATCGCTGACGTAAATAGGAATTTCTTTCTCTGTGACTGGATTGATAGCATACGCACCAGTGAATACGCCAGTCACCTTACGATCGGCCAAACGCTCACGTTCTGTTCTACGCTTAACAGCTGCCAAATAATCCTCCACTGCAGCCTTTTGGTCTGAAGTGGTCACCTTGTCCACATAGATGGATTCAGGCGCCAAAACCATAAAGGTAACGCCAAAGATAGTATCCGCACGCGTCGTAAAGATCTCAAAATCAAGGTCCATACCCTTAATCTTGAAACGCATCTCAGTACCCTCGCTACGGCCGATCCAGTTACGTTGCGTTTCCTTCAAAGAATCTGTCCAATCAATACGATCAAGTCCCTCCAACAAACGTTGCGCATAAGCTGATACACGTAAGCTCCATTGTCTCATAACACGTTGTTCAACAGGATAACCACCACGGATGGAAACGCCCTCACTGATCTCATCATTAGCGAGCACACATCCTAACTTAGGACAGAAGTTCACCTTGGTATCAGCCAAATAAGCGATTCTATAATTCATCAAGGTAGCATCCTTCTTCTTCTCATCCATATTCTTCCAATCGGAAGCGGAGAAAGAGAGCTCTTCTGAACAAGCGGCATTGACACTCGTAGTTCCATTAGCCTCGAACTTAGCGATCAAATCAGTAATAGGCATTGCCTTATCACAATCATTGTCATAGTAGCTATTGAACATCTTGATGAAAGCCCACTGTGTCCACTTGTAGTAATTAGGCTCACAGGTTCTTACCTCACGAGACCAGTCATAACAAAAACCGATCTTATCCAACTGTTCGCGGTAACGATTGATATTCTTTGCAGTAGTTACAGCTGGATGTTGTCCAGTCTGAATAGCATATTGCTCCGCAGGCAAACCATAGGAATCATAACCCATTGGATGCAAAACATTGAAACCGCAAAGACGCTTGTAACGGCTATAGATATCTGATGCAATATAACCAAGAGGGTGACCTACGTGCAATCCAGCACCTGATGGATATGGGAACATATCCAACACATAGCACTTAGGGCGTGACTTGTCAACCTCAACCTTGTAAGTAGCGTTATCCTTCCAATAGGATTGCCACTTTTGCTCTATTTCTCTGAAATTATACTCCATAGTAATAAAATTTGCGCGAATTTAATGAAAATATAAAAACGACACAAAAGAAAGAATAACACAAAAAAAGGGTGACGAATAATCGCCACCCTTTTTATATGAGCTTGATAAGATTAATATTCCCACAAGTCGTTCTCAAAGTTGAGCAACAAAGTCTTAACCTTTTGTTGTTCCTTTCTAACATCCTCTGCGTTGGTGTTATATTGCAACAAGTTTCTGTTGTAAATATTAGACTCCTTGAAGATGTAGCTAGAGAAACGTCTCTTTACAAAGATATCATCCATTGAAGGTCTTGCACCATTGTTCTTATCAGTGATAAGGATCTCTTGTTGTGCCAAGTATGGACGCAAAGTCTCAAATGGCACCCAGAACAATGGGTAAGTCTTTCTAACACCATCCACCTCAGCTGCAAGAATTGGGCAGAATGCGATGATACGAGAATTGAAGGTTGAGGTAATTTTATCAAAGTACCAAACCTCTTTCACATAGAACTTAGTAACCTTTGTGTTAGGGATGTTAGACTCTTCAACATAAAAAATAGTATCATTAGTCAAAGAATCCGCTTTAGGCTCAGCGATGATGAAATCACTGTAAGTATTCAACATCTCCTTAAAAGTCATCTCATGTTCCTTTGTAAAGATCTCACGAACATCCAAATAACGGTATGCTGTAACCTTACCTTCTTGAACAAGTCTAAAAATCAGAGTAAAGAAACTTTGTCTGTTGTCAACAGCTTGTTCTGGGTAATACAAAGGATAATTCATCTTCTCATGCAAGTCGAGAACCCTATAAACAACCTTCTGCCAGAAAATATCGTCTGCACGAGGATTTACCAATTCAATTGGCTCAAGGTTTTCTTTAGGTCCACTTGTTGGCATGTTTGAAGCTACTTCCACAGACACATCACCAGACTCATCGAAGAAAGAATTCTCTTCGAACTGAGCTGAAACGGCAGATGTTGAGAAAGCCGCTATACCAACAAACAATAATTTAAAAAAATTCTTACTCATAACTTTCAAACTTTCTAAACTATTTACTTAATTTTTACCTCAACAGGTGGCAAGCTACGCTTAACTCCATCTTGTCCAAGAGCAGAGATATCGTTAACGAACACAGACTTTCTGTTAGTCATCTCACGGAAAATCTTAAGTTGCTTGTCGTTCAATTTATTACCTGTTGTCTTTTCGATCATGGTATTACCCATAGAGTCGAAATAGTTCAAAGCAAATGCCAAAACTTGGTACTTAACGTCCAAATCAGAGTCGTTCAACTCAGCTACGACTTGGTTACAAGTCAACAAGTCTCTCTTATTGATTGCCTTATCGATACTATTTCCTCTATATCTAGCCTTATTACCTTGAGCGTTAGTATAAACAAGCATACCAAGTGGATCTGGCAACTTCTTTACACGGAACTCAGCTGACTTAATAGGCTTAGTCTTACCGTCGATCTTAGCACTAACTGAAATAACACACTTAGTATCAGGCTTACTAGGAATAATAATCCAACCAGTGTTAGTCTTAGATTGTGACTTACAGTTAGTAGCGCTGATCTCTACGCTATTAGCAGGAACACCTGGAACAGACACACTGATAGGGTTCTTGAAACCGGCGTAAAGAACGTTCATCAAGTCAGCAGAAACTGTAGCGGTAGGCTCACCTACAATGTACTCGCTAGAGAAAGTGTAAGGAATAACCTCACCATTCTTCTTTGCAAGCTCCATAGTACCAGAGTACTTGAAAGTACCAGCAGCATTACAACCAGCTGTATAGACGTTTCCTTCCAATTGCTTACCGTTAACAGTAACGACAGGCTTCTTAGTTGAGTCAGTTGCAGCCAAGATGATTTGTGCTTGGTATTGTTGACCCTTCATAACGTAGCTTGAGTTAGGGATTGGAATTGCTTGGATCTTATTTACGATGAACGCATCTGCATCCATTGCACCGATCAAAGAAGCCAAAGCCTCACCTTGAGCAACCTTTACATCATTCTCGATCTTATCCAATACAGTCAAAGAGGCGATAGCTGGCATCTCAGCGAATACTGAGTTCTCCCACTTAACCTTACCTTCCTTAGAAACGATATCCTCAGTAGAGAATGTCTTATCCAAAGCGGCAGCCTTAGTAGTATCGATAGTCTTCATGAACTCACGGTAATCATCCATGTGCTCCTTCAAGATTTGACCATTGGTCTTACCATCGATCTTCTCAACCAAACCTACTTGGTGTACGATGTTCAAATCACCGATGTTGAATCCTTCCTCGTCTACAGCATCAAGACCTGCTTGATCGTTACCAGAGACCTTACGGATAATATTCAACTTCAAGTTGTCGATATAAGTGATGAAATCGTTAGATTTATTAACAACTGCATCAAACTTATCCTTCATTCTAAAAGCCTTAGTTGAGTCAGAGCTAGACAACATATTTGCGAACTCGCTCTTTCTTTGCTCAACCTTGCTATCACTTACCTTAGTATTCTGACGCATGGAAGTATCCACGGCCAAGTATCCATTCAAAATTTGGGCAGACACGTTCAACGCAAGCATTGCGGTCAACACCAAATACATCATGGATATCATCTTCTGTCTCGGGGTTTCCGGACAATTTTTAGCGCCACCCATAAGTATTTAACTTTTTTAATTAGAACTAATTGAGAAATTTGAATTATTTAATGGTCATAGCGCTAAGCATACCACCGTAAATGTTGTTCAAGCTCTTCATTTGAGAAGCCAACAAAGAAACTTGCTTCTTGTACTCCTCAGCCTCAGCAGCTGAACCATTCAAAGAGTTCTCGATAGTCTTAACAGCAGAAGCCAAAGTCTTCATTGCCTCGTTTTGCTCGTTTACAGACTTAACTTGAAGCTCAAATACAGAGTTGATAGTTGAGATGTGTCTGTTGATACCATCAATTTGTTGAGCGAAGTTGCTAGAACCTTGAGATGCAGAACCGATGCTAGCAGCGATGTTTTGGTAAGAAGATACCAAAGAATCTGAAGACTCCTTCAAGTTAGCTTGAGAAGTTGCGAATGCGCTAGCAGCAGAAGATGCAGCACGCAAGTTGTTTGTATACTCGCTAGAAACAGCAGCAGCGCTTGACAAATCTGTCAATTGGCTAGCAGTAACGTTCAAGTTGTGGATACCACTCTTCAAAGTGTCCAACTCAGCGTTTACAGTCTCACGAATCTTAGCGATCTCAAGAGCTCTCTCGTCTTGACCATTATTAGTGTTCATAAGGCCGGTACCAGTTGCAGCACCTACACCCTCAACACCTTCATCTTCACCAACCAATTGTGGATAGATTCTATCCCAGTGGTATTCTGTGTGTGGCTTATCGAATGCTGACAAAGCGAAAAGGAATGCCTCAGTCAACATACCAGCAGTCAACACAACGCTCGCACCTGGCCAGTGCATGATCTTAAACAACGCACCGATAATAACGACAGATGCTCCCAAACCATAAGCCAATCCAGTGAATTTCTGATAACCTGGAGATTTTTGTAATTCTGAAAAACTCATTTTTTAAATATTTTAAGGTTAATAATATAATGCTTATTATATAAATTAGATAATTACTCTCCGATGTAGCTACGTACACATCTGAAACCTAAGAATGAGCGGTTCTCATTTTGGTACTCGTAAGTACGAACACCACATTGCAAGAAGATACCAACATCCTTCCATGAACCACCACGGATTACCTTACGTCTCATAACGTCAGCGTCAGAGCTCTTTACGTTGTAATCGTAACTTGGGTTCAAATCGTGTACGAATGAGTAGTTAGACTCGTGGTAAGCGGAAGAAGTCCACTCAGCAACGTTTCCTGCCATATCATACAAACCGTACTCATTTGGTGGGTAAGAAGCTACCTTAGATGCGATCAAGTAACCGTCGTCAGTATAGTTACCTCTTTGTGGCTTAAAGTTAGCCAAGAAACAACCCTTAGCTGTACGGATGTAGTTACCTCCCCAAGGATACATTGACAAGTCCTTACCACCACGAGCAGCGTATTCCCACTCAGCCTCGGTTGGGAGGCGATAGTCTTGTACTCTTACGCCCTTGTTAGCAACTTGGTATGAGTTGAACAAGTATGTTCTCCAGTGGCAGAATGCTTGAGCTTGCTCCCAAGATACACCAACTACTGGGTACTCACCATAACCTGGGTGAGCGAAGTACATCTTCATGTAAGGCTCGTTGTAAGCGTAAGTGTAGTCACGAATCCAGCACAATGTATCAGGATAGATGTTAACACGCTTAACTGAGATAAAGTCTGAACGGTGCTTCAACTCACGATATACAGTGATGTTTTGGATCTCACCATTCTCATTGTAAATAGTAGTATCCTTCTTGATCATTACATCAGCACTATCCTTAGTCTTTCCAAGACCTGCGATGCTACGGTTGTAACGACCCAACAATGGATCAAACTTATTCTCTTTCTTAGCTGCTTGAATGTAGTCTACCCAAGAGTATTTGTACATGTAGATGGCAGCGTTTGTCTCAGGAGCAAAGTCGATCTTGTCAGCACCTTGGTAGTACATGCTATCCAAAGCAGCCTTTTGATCCTCAGTTTGCTTACCCCAAGGAATTTTCTTCTTGTAATTTAAGATTGGAGTCTCCAACTCGTTACCATTCTTGTCTTGGTAAATCTTGTAAGACTCATCTACGTCAGCCAACTTCTCTCTTGCGATTGAGTCACGTACCCAATACACGAACTGACGATACTCACCATTGGTGATCTCTGTTTCATCCATCCAGAAAGCATCCAATGATACTGTACGAGATTGTGAGGACATAGCCCAGTTTGCATCTTGGTCATTTTGACCCATAGTAAACGAACCACGTCTGACGTACAGCATTCCGTAAGGAACCGGCTCCTTCCAAGACTTGTTGTAAACTCCCACCAATTCTCCATTTTCTCCACTGCAGGCAGCGAGAAGGACGGCGACTAATGAAATAATTAACAGCTTTTTCATGATATAAACTACTTTATTATTGTCTTTGTCATTTGTTATTATTTACTACTACAATATTCGATCACTTTTATATTTGTTCTTTTTAGTGAACTGAGGTCTGAAGCTATAACGCAAATAGACTTCATGACTTCCCCCCGATCTTATCAACTTCGATGTGGGCAAATCATAAGAATAACCTAACCGGAGTCCACTTATCACATCCATTCCAAGAATGAATACGAAAGCGTCCCCGAAACGATATGAAATTCCGCCTCTCACTCTTTTATTATATTCTAATAAACCCGAAACTTCCGCTTGCCAAGATATGAAATCTGTCTTTAGCATAGCAGACGGTGTCAAAGTTACTAACGGATTTGAAGTCGAAAAATTGTATCCACCTGTCAAATAAAATTGTCTAGGTATATACAACATATACGATTCACTTCCTAGATCTATCGTTCCCGAGTTCAAATGCAGGGCTGATAAACCGATGTAATATTTGTCTCCAGTATATAAACAACCGAAAGAAACATCAAATAACACATCACTATATCCTTCCGCCGTGAAACTCGAGATAAAAGGATCATTCTCCTTGTGGAAGTCATCACCACTCATCATCTTGCCTTCATCTCCGCCTGTGTACTCAACATTATCCTTATCGAAAGTGTGGTCAATAAAACCAACACCCAATCCAAGGCTCAACCTTCCACCCCATAGCTTCGTTTTATACGAATACTGTAAAAGAACGCTTTGGTTTTTAAACAAACCTATCTCGTCACTTGAAAAGACTAATCCAGCGCCATGTTTCGTCTCCCCCGTCTTAAAAGGCGCGTTAAAGGAGCAAAAAACATTTTGCGGTCCACCACCGAATCCTACCCACTGTCTTCTAAAGACACCGAAAACACTCATCATCTCATCCTCCGCTACCGCAGCCGGATTCGTGGTTGTTGGCAACTCCATGTACTGACTGAACTGGGACTGCATCTGCGCCACTGTGTTCAATATTGAAATAGTCAGAAAAAAAACGATCGATATTAAATGCTTTTTTCTCATATTTCAACCACCAGTCTGAAGAAAATCGACAACAATATTACTTCTTTTTACATTAATTCACAAATAAATATTCCCATTTTTTCAGTGTCAGCGGGCACCTCAAAATACATATCATTTAATTTCAGTGAATTAGTGTTTTATTTTTTTTCTTTTAATACTCCTCCTCGTTAAAGAGAAAATCCTCTTTACTAGGATAATCGGGCCAAATGTCCTCGATGCTTTCATATATCTCTCCCTCGTCTTCCATCTCTTGCAAGTTCTCAAGGACTTCGAGAGGAGCACCTGAACGTACCGCGAAATCTACCAACTCATCTTTAGTTGCCGGCCATGGCGCATCTTCCAACTTGGATGCCAATTCTAATGTCCAATACATAACGAAAAAGAATTAATAGTTTTGCCTCATATTGAGGTGTGCAAAAATATACCTTTTTTCATTACGAACAACCATTTGAGCAAAAAAAATTCATTCCCAACATTACAATCTGTCACAAAACATGCTCAATTAAAGATGAAAATCGGGGAAATGTCTTACAAAATAATCTTCTTTCTGCAATTTTCTATCAAAAAATGCGATGCCAAGATGGAAAAGATCCACCGTAACGCGCACTTGGGACATGGATTTAAGACGATTCCATGCCTCCGTCTTTGTTTCATCTTCATATATATTGTCCACCACAAACACCGACTTGTCACCGGCTTTTGGCAAACAAATAGAGAGCCTTTCATCAAGTTCCGCTCCTGAATGACAATCATTCACGTACAAGAAATCGAGGCTTTCCAGTTTCTCTACCAAAGTCTTCAACGGCTCCTCCGGAGAGGATGGAATCACTTGTATATTCGAGAAACCGCCTTGTTTCATAAATTGCGTCGCATAATTCACGACACTTCGCTCCTTCTCAAAAGTAGTCACCGACAATCTCGTATCAGGAGCGGCAAGATACATCGTCGAAATGGCCAAACCCATTTTCGTCTCCACCACATGGGATGGTTTGTATTTATTCACCAGACGGAAGAGCAATTGACCCTTGGATGGTTTCAGGGAAGTGTTCTTAGACAACGTGGAGACGCTCGCCTCCCCACCCGTCAAGGGCAAACTTTGTTTGGAATTCTGGTGGAATCCGCGGATCTTTTCGACAAGACTATATTTATAATAAGGTAACTCCTCGCGTATCACATTGGTGACCAAATCGAACGCGAAGGGAGAATGCACCCCGTAGCCGCGCCAATGGCGGGAGCAGAGCAGGTACCTTAAATAATGCTTAATATAGTGGAATGTCATACGCGGAAATAAAAAGAGATGGGGACCGAAGTCCCCATCCCCCTATTCTAGCAATAGAAATTAAGCCTTAACACGCTCGATGTATGAGCCATCGCGGGTATCAACCAAGATAGTCTCACCCTCGTTGATGAACAATGGAACACGAACGGTAGCGCCAGTCTCAACTGTAGCTGGCTTCAAAGTGTTAGTAGCAGTATCGCCCTTCAAACCTGGCTCAGTGTAAGTAATCTTCAAAGGAGTCTTAACTGGCATCTCAGCGAAAAGAACTGACTCGGAAGATGCGTCGAACACAACCTCAACAACATCACCCTCTTTCATGAAGTCAACACCAGTGATTAACTCGTGACCGATAGGAATTTGCTCGAAAGTCTCTTGGTTCATGAAGATATAATCCTCACCCTCCTTGTACAAGAATTGGTGCTCGCGACGCTCAACACGAACGTCCTCCAACTTCTCACCAATGTTGAAACGCTTCTCGACAACGAGACCGTTAACAACGTTTTTCAACTTAGTACGCATGAAGGTATTACCCTTACCTGGCTTAACGTGAAGGAACTCAATACAGAAGTATAGCTTTCCATCCATACGGATACAAGTTCCGTTCTTGATGTCTTGTGAATTAATCATATTGTTACTAAAATAATGAATATTCAAATTAAGTTGGCACAAAAGTAGTGTAAATCCGCAAAATACGCAATAAAAGATGACAAAAAGAGACAAAGTAGTTTTCATAGGAAAAAGAATTACTAACTTTGTAGTCGTAAAATTACGTATTTAATATAACTATAGAATATACTAAAATGAATTTTGTAGAGGAACTCAGATGGCGCGGCATGATTCAAGACATGACGCCAGGAACAGAAGAGCAATTGCAGAAAGAGATGACAGCGGCCTACTTAGGCATCGACCCTACCGCTGATTCACTACATATCGGACACTTGGTAGGTGTGATGATGTTGCGTCACTTCCAACGCAGCGGCCACAAACCTATCGCTTTGATCGGTGGCGCCACAGGTATGATCGGCGACCCTTCAGGCAAATCACAGGAACGCGTCTTGATCGACGAGGAGAAACTTCGTCACAACCAAGAGTGCATCAAGAAGCAATTGGAGAAGTTCTTGGACTTCAACAGCAACGCGGAGAACGCAGCCGAGTTGGTAAACAACTACGACTGGATGAAGAATTTCACCTTCCTTGATTTCATCAGAAACGTCGGAAAGCTCATCACAGTCAACTACATGATGTCCAAGGATTCCGTAAAGCGTCGTATCTCAGGAGAGAATGGTGCGGACGGTATGTCATTCACCGAGTTCTCCTACCAATTGCTACAAGGTTACGACTTCGTTCATTTGAACAGCACAAAGAACTGCAAGCTTCAATTGGGCGGTGCGGATCAATGGGGTAACATCACCACCGGTACTGAAATGATCCGCAAAGTGACAGGCAACGAGGCATTCGCCCTCACCTGCCCGCTCATCACCAAGGCCGACGGAAAGAAGTTCGGAAAGACTGAGTCTGGAAACGTATGGTTGGACAAGAGATACACCTCTCCTTACAAGTTCTATCAATTCTGGTTGAACGTATCAGACGAGGACGCGGAGAAGTACATCAAGATTTTCACCAGTCTTCCAAAGGATGAGATCGAGGCCCTCATCGAAGAACAAAAGGCCGCTCCACACTTGCGTCCGCTTCAAAAGAAGTTGGCTCAAGAGATTACCGTCATGGTCCACTCTCAAGAGGATTACGACGCAGCAGTGGAGGCTTCCAACATCCTATTCGGCAACGCCACTTCAGACTCATTGAAGAAGTTGGACGAAGAGACCCTTCTTAGCGTATTCGAGGGAGTTCCTCAATACGAAGTTTCCCTTGAGGAGATCAAGCAAGGTGTCAAAATCGCCGAGCTTTTCACCGACAAGACCAATATGTTCCCTTCAAAAGGAGAGTTGAGAAAGTTGGTTCAAGGCGGTGGCGTATCTGTGAACAAAGAAAAGTTGGCAGAGTACGAGACTACATTAAATGCATCTAACCTTTTGAACGACAAATACATACTCGTACAAAAAGGCAAAAAGAACTACTTCTTGATTATCGCCAAGTAAAATTTTTGAGAAAAAAGTTTCTTAAAAGTTTGCAGGTATAAAAATTAGTAGTACCTTTGCATCGCTTTCGGGAAAGAAAGCAACTGAGGATTGTCTCATGGTGTAATGGTAGCACTACAGTTTTTGGTACTGTCTGTCGAGGTTCGAATCCTCGTGAGACAACAAATCCACTAGTTAAGGCCCTGATTTTCAGAGCCTTTTTTGTTTCCCCAAAACATGGCTATCTACCTCGCAACTATCATATTCAATCAAATCACACCACAACGGCACAATGTTCCGAAGGAAGCTGACTGGATTTGGCCTGAGGATGCTTCGATCATATTGGGCTATTATGTCCCAGCTCCATTCAGGGATAGATTCAACATCCAATACAAGATTGCCGAGGTAGAGAAGCTATTTGCCATGGAGAAGAAGGGCAAATTGAAGATTCTAAGCCAAGACGAGGATGAATTGGTGGTGGAGATAGAGATGGTGTAATGTGAAAATGGACAGGGGCGATTGAGCCTCTGTCCATTTTATTTTACCGTTACAAGGAACTGATGCTCTGTATAAAACAGGCCACAATTACAACGTCCGAAACGACGAACCCTTGCGTACGGTTTGGACAAAGGTAGGAATTTATTGGGAGATTGCAACACTATTCAGTCCTTATCGGTTGACTTCTATACTCCTCCACGAAGTCATAAAAATCAGCCATAGACTCCTCCTCTTTATCATCGTCGTCCAACCAATAGAGGAAGAGGGAGATTAGAATCTGGGAAAGAACATCGTCGTATTGCTTGTAGCCTTTGATACGATAATATTCCAACCAACCTTCATATTCCTCAGAACCATTACGAGCACACCTATTTTCAATCATCCAAAACAACCGCTCATTCCTCGATATATAGGGGCAAGTTGATTCACCGTGATAGTAGCGGAAGAGAGATTTTGTAGTCATTTTTACCTTAAACTTACAATCTGGATAATTGCAACAGCCATACTCATTTCAATATTTGCGAGTCATCATAAGCAGAATTACGATAAGAACCCTTTTTCTCCATTTCTCTAAATTCATACCTCAATCTATTGAAGAGTGCATATTTCTCAGACAACATTTTGAATTCTTCAAACTCATTCAGCAGATTGTTACAATACATTAACTTCAACTCCGAAACAGACAAACCATCTCTTACTATACAAGAATATTTATACCTTTTCCACCTTTCCTTATCTTCATCTGGGTCGGACAATAGGTCTGACTCATCTATATATTTGAAGATTTGATACAAATGAGTAAAATAATGCTTTATTTTAGGATAGAAATAAGCTTTATCTATTTGCATTATTTGGTTCTTATATTTTTCCCACCACACATCAGCCGCTTCAAACCCATTTACAATTCTTGTGTTCTGAACAGCAGGATCATTAGGGTTAACCGTATATGGATCTAACGTCACTTCGGAGAAACCACTTTCAATATGTCTTAGCTGTGTAAGCATGTTAAAAATAGTACCTTCTACATGTTGTATGTTTGACGAATACAACTGGTTTGCCATACAAGTAGTTTGTGTACTCATCATTTCGGACTGTCTATCCATAACAACCTTTTGACCTTCAAGTTCTTTGGCCTGTTTCTCCATTTCTTTCTTTTGAGCTTCCAATGCCTCCGTACTATTTTTCAGTTCTTTCCTTTGCAACTCGAACTCCTTCCTTTGTAAATTCAGAGCAACAATCATACCCGCAAATGCCAGTCCCGAAAACAACGCATTTAGAGCACCAAACATATCGCCAAAAGCACCTCTATCTTCTTTTGGGATAAAACATGAAACCCCAAAGTAAAACAAGACCAATAACAGTAGCACCGCTATAATCAAAACACAGAAATTTTCTTTTAATGGTTTCATATCACTTAGCACATTAACAATTCATCAAACGATTTCACAGCATAAACATCGGTCATTCCTGCAATAAAGTCCACTACTGCCTGAATATATTTTTTCTGATCCGATAGGTCTCCATATATCTTCTCGTTTGCAAATTTATCTTCATAATCATCAAACTCATGAACACCAGAAAAGATTTGGGCATCAGTATATTTAGCAAGGTAGCAGATGAATTCATACACAAACTGTCGATCAATGCAATTCTTTTTCATGACAGAATCTATTGTATTTTCCTTGTCATACAAATTGGACAAGCAATCAAATATATGGTTCAATATTAGAGCTGAATAGTCTTTATATGGATTTAATCTTGGATTTGAATAAATATTGTCATAGTTGAACTTTTTTATGGTATTTAGATGTTCAGACATTTGGGAGCTTAGATTCAAACCTGTTTCGGGAGTGCTATTATTACAGAGATCAATAATCAAATCATGCATAATAACTGTTGTGTTAACAGCTGACTTATTATTTATCTTCGCCAAATTTTCCAACTCCTGAATTTTCTCCTTATCGAAATATCCTAATGATTTGGCATCTTCAATGTCTCTTCCAAGATATGCTATTTTATCCGCCAACTTCACAACACATCCTTCCCATGTACAAGCTTCATATTTCCCTTTTTTATCGAAATGGGACAAATCTATCAAATCCGCTCTAGGTCTAATAGAATTATTATCCAATTCACCGCAGTGAGAAATTATACCATCTCGTACAGCATAGGTTAAACTCATATTTCGCCAAATGCCATCTGGGCCCGCTAAAAGTTCAACCTTATCCACAAAATACAGGCCGTTTTGTTCATGCCAAAAATCTTTCCCTAGATATTTTCGAGTCAATTCACCAATGACGGATTCTCCTTGATGGCCAAACGGAGCATGTCCTAAATCATGAGCAATAGCGATGGCTCTTGTTAATTCAGTATTCAGGCCTAATGTTTGAGCAATCGTATGAGCCACAGACGCAACATGCTCAACATGCTCCATCCTAGTACAGATATGATCGTTCTCTGCTCCATTGAAAAACACCTGTGTTTTATGCTTCAATCTACGATAAGCATAAGAATGAAGGATTCGAGTATAATCCCTACTGAATTCATTTCTTACATCGTCATTCCGACGATACAACTCGCCTAATCTCTTCACAAGATCTGAATTGTTTTCTAATGCTTTAACACCTGAAAATAAATCTGCCATAAAGTAAAAATTTTCCAATATGGTACAAACCTCATACCAACCCCGAAAATGGCAGACTTTTTATAACAAAACATTATTTATACGACAAAATGGCAATAATAAATTGAATATTATGACACTACTTCATGTCATTAACCTTTCTCTCCATCATGAAATCCTCATCCTTTCACATACTTCTGGAACACCTTCCTACTAATAGCCACTCCCTTTGCAGCGTTTTGGTCAATTCCATACACGAATGGGTTATCCAACTTTACATAATCTCCCAAGGTGAATTGAACTCTGAATGGTTTGTCGAATCCTTTGTATGAGCCTTTCTTTTCTTGTTTGTTGAGCATATCACTCATATCGACAGCCGTGATGTTTTCAACCTTATAATAGCCATTCACCTCATGAGATTCAACGACGGCAAGATATTTAACTTTTTGAAAATCAATTCCACCAAGCAAAGCCGTGTATCCAGAAACAAATGTTTTGGCAACACCACTCAGAATTTCATCCTTGTTTGGATTTACATGAGAATCTATATTTGACAAGAAATAAGTACCTTGGGCAACTTTCTCATCCGTATAATACAACCCCTTCTGAGGAACCGACTCATCCTTCAAGGTGTCCAATACATCATCGCCAATGACAATCTTTCTCAGATGGTCTTTTAGCAACAAACCACTTTTTTCATTGGGGAGCAGAGGAAACGCTCCGATGTTCACCTCATCTATAGATTTGAGGTAATATGGTTTCTCCTTGCTACCTTTCATGACATCATCTTCATCTAATCGTCCTGGGAATAGTATGTAAGCACCTATCACCTCCTTGGCGAAATTCTCTTCGCCCTTCCGTCCGTAATAGATAGCGTCCCTATAGCGATGCATCTGATTTAACGTGTCTGGTACTGGCTCATCGACAGCTCCATTATTGGTGTTATCGTCAAATCCATTCACCCTATATTTGGCATCGAACAAGTACGTCATCACAAAGTTTCGCTTCTTTCGATGGATATTGACAACGATGTCTGGCTTTTGCTCCACTGTCACGGAAGTAGCATTGTTTATTCTTCCCTTCTTCCGATCATAGGTGTACTGATAGCCGACTTCCACATAGTCATCCACGTTGTCTTTGTAATGCAAATGGACACTTCCCGTCAAGTCTCCGCCATTGAAAGGATCATAGTTGTCCGATTCTTGCTTTTCAATATACTTTTGGTCTTCTGCCTTGTGGACATCGAGTCCCATCACCTCACAAATGGTATTCTTCACTTTCAAGAAACACCACAGCTCATATAACTTCCATATAGGTTGAACACTCACTGATGTGTTACCATCAATCAAGTCCAATCCATTTTGTAACATGAGCCAGTAACGATAGACCTGAGAATAACCCTGCCTTTGTTGCATCACAAGGCTTTCCTGCTTAAAGCCATCAAATCTTCCAATAGTACGGAAGAATGGAGAATTTTGCATTTTCAGCAACTCGTCCAGTTTGCCCTTTAGCAAAGTTATCTCGCTATTTGATGTGTCGTCTGTTTTTATCTTGCCAATCACCTTCTTTAGTCTCTCACCCATTCGTTCTAGAGTGTATTTCACAAAACGATTCTCACGGGTGTCGTTTGTCGCCTCGGCTATCTCTATTCGATAATGTCTCCTCAAAGACTTCTCAGCATCACTACATCTATCATTCCCAAACGAATCCTCCAATGAAGGAGTCCAATGTTTTATTCGTTCCGCTCTCCTGTATTCTATATTTGTTATGGTCTGATTATGAGGCTTGTTGAGTATGTATCTAACAGCCAACACATAACTATCAATCACCTGCTTAAACACAGCCAACCATATTAGTTCATTATTAGCCTCTCGTCCCAATTCAAACTGCTGGAAGGTTAGGGTTAAATAACGAAACACCAAGTTGCCATATTCAGCCTTGATTTCACGAATGATGGTGTTGAGGTCGGTCTTTGTATCGAGTTTTGGAGACACGACATCAAAGGCTATTGTGTCCTTATGGCTAATGCCGTCATGGGTTGTATAGACGACATCTATGGAGAATTTTCCTGGTTGATTGAGGAAGTTGATTGTACTACTTATCAAATAGGCATCTTGCAATCTGACACTTTGGAACATCTCTTCCACCTCTCGGCTTTGATGTACTATTTGCGGTCGATCGTCATCCCCTATTCTTACGTCCTTAAAAATTATGGAGATGGTATATGTATTGGTTTCAAACATAACGGGACGGGTCTTGTCCCATAGACTTTGCTCTACCGTAGCAAGGGATTTTTGTCCATAGTCATAGAGACGGAGTTCACCTTCGCTATTGAACTCGTATTTACAATACGAATTTGGATCATCAACCCTAACACGGAACTTTTCCCATGCAAAGCCGATGTCTGTGGTACTGACCCTAACCGTGTACAGTCCGTCTCGTATATACTCCAATACATCCATGGCACGTCACACTATCCGAAGAAACTTGCGAAATATGATTTAGCAAGCCTATCGTTCATTTCGTCGAGCTTAGATACAACGAGAGCCTTGAAGTTAGTTTCACCTTCTGCTGTGTTCTCTGCGTTTTGCATCTGCTCTACGTACTTCTTCAAGTCTGTAAACACGTTACCTTCTGCTGTTTTCAAAAGACGTTCATCGCCTTGAACACGTGGCAGAATCTTTTCAAGCAATGTAGCAAGGAATGCTGTTCCGATGACTGCATTTATGTCAATGTCTTCTGTTGCGTTCTCAATCGCATTGCAGATGTAAAGTACCATCTCGTTTTGAACACGATAACTAACGCGGAACGGAGTCTTAGCCAAGATGTCATTGACAGCATTAAGAAGTTTCGGAACTTCGGTTTTAATTACTTCTGCGAATGGTTTCACCTTTTCGCTGTCTATTGCTTCTGTAGCCTTGGTGTAGTTCGACTTGAACAATTCCAACTTTGCTTCCTGACCGTCTTGGCGATACTCCAACTTCATCTTGTTCTCATCATTGAACATATCTTCCAACTTGCCACCATTCATTTCGATAGTGAAAGCACGGTCGATAACCTTGCGGCTAAACTGATGGGTGGTGTCGTCCATATTGACAGTGCCAATAACGAAGAGATTGTCTGGCAACCGCAATCCATCTTTCTGCAATTCTTCAATAATAGATGCGTCTTCTGCTGTGTACGCATATTGACCATCTTTAGTTAAATTGCAGTTTTTGAATATGTCTTTAGTAATCAATGGTTCTGTCACTATCTTGCCTGCCACAACCTTGCGACTCTCCAATACGCTCAAGTATTCTGCAAAATATTGTTCCACTGGAGCTAGGTTCATTTCGTCCAAACAGAGGAAGAAAGGAACATTAGGGTGCTTTGTTGCCTTATAAGCGAAACGAATGAAATCAGTAAGCATATATTTCTGCGACAAGTTACTCCAATAACCAAGCAACTCAGTTGAGTCGTGCCAGTTTGGTTTCACTTCGATAAGGCAATAGTTGCCAGGCTTAGTTTCATCACTGCGTAGCTCTTTATCGTTAGGACATGATGCGTACGCAAGTTCTTTTACCTTCTGGCTCTTACCTGTTCCTGATATACCTGCAAGAAGCAGGAATGGCTTTGTTTTCAGGGCATTTGTGAATATGTCGATATACTGTTTCATAAGTTCTAAATCTTCTGGTGATAATGTTGGGCAAGCGCCCTTCTGGATGAATTTACGTAGGAATAGTCCGATGTTTTTGCCTTCTCCAATAGCGTTAAAATTAGTTGTCCCAGTCGGTTTTATATTTAGTTTCTCCAAATGTGGTGCAAATAGTATTCCAAAGATACTACACGCCAATGTGGCAGAATGGAATGTTTTATCTTTATAATATTGATCACATTTTTTCTGAAGTATATCCTCCTTCTTTCCCGCTTCAAATAGCATATCATCATACTGGGTGATATAGTTAGCAATTGGAGTTTCAAGGATTTGTTTGAGTGGTGGAGTGTTGTTGATTGTAGATTCCTGCTCTGCGCATGACAAGAAATAGTATAGAAAGCAAGGTTGAAATATTGTACAATAATCATTCTTGACAAAACCAAATATTTTAGCAGCTTGCAAATCTTTGGTTTTTGTGCCCCTCATACTCGGGTTTGTACTGAAATCGAATCGTTGTCTATTGTAACCTGCTAAAATGAATTCACGATTATCTATGCCATTGTCTATTGTATAGATACCAAGTACAACTGTTATCATCCCATCTGTTTCTCCTGTAGGGTATGATGTCCCTAATTGTGCTTTGAATTCTTCGGCATTCCGATCCTCGTCTCTTATGGAAGCAACATACAAATTGACGTTATACACTTTATCTTGGCATATCGAACGAATATGCCAATTGCTTCCAGATATATTCTCTATATGTTCAACCTTCCAAGGCCTTATTTCAAATAGTTGTTTAAGAATTATTTCTTGTTCACCTTTTTTACTAGGCCAAAGTGTTGTTTTCCTCTCTGATGTAGAAGCATCAGGATTTACCTGTATATGAGTGTCTGACATAGCTTATAAATACTTTTTTATTTGCTCAGCAAAGACATAAGCAAGTTTTGATGGCACTGCATTTCCTATTTGCCTCCACTGCTCCTTCATGTCTCCTTTAAGAATGTAATCATCATCAATTGTCTGAATCCTTTTTATCTCATCTATTCGTAAAAAACGATTTTTCCAATGAAAAGGACCTTGATTGTTTGAAAAACTTGCCTGTATGGTCCAAGACGGTCTGTTTGGACTTAATTTGAGCAAAAAAGTCCAATATCTAGATTTCCATTTGAAGACAGGGTTAGGATGTCCTCTTTTTTCAGTAAAAAAGAGGTAATTGTCACCTGCTGGTATCTGTAGCAATAGATTATAATCTTTTGAGCCTGGCCGTTGTAGCATCTCTTCTTCTGTGATGTTGTCTAAATCAGACATAACGTCACCGCATGTCACCCATTTTTGCTTGCCTATTTCATCTTTTTCGGAATGTGTTTCCTTAGGGAAAACAAAGGTTCCTAATTCCTTTTTTATTCCAATGCAAATGAAACGCTTTCGAGTTTGTGGAACGCCATAATTTGCAGCATTGACTACTTTGTATGTTATATTGTACCCTAATTTTTCAGACTCTTTCTGTACAAATTCCAATGGTTCTTTATATGTTTTGAATGTAAAACCATCTACATTCTCAAACATAAAGACTTTCGGCCTGATTTCACTAATAGCGCGGAAATATTCAGGCACGCAAAATCCAGCCTTCTCGTCATCAAACCCACCCACTTTTTCGGTTAGGTAATGACGAGTCTGGCTATACGGAGGGCATGGAGGTCCTCCGATAACAACGTCCACGATTCCTGCATATTGCTTAAAATCAAGATTTCTTACGTCTTCGCAAACAACAGTATCTGCGGCCTTGTTGAGTCTTAAGGTTTCACAAGCAACATCCCATACATCTGTTGCAAATACAGTATGATACCCTGCTTGTTTGAACCCCAAATCCATTCCGCCACAACCCGAAAAAAGACTTAGCACATTATATTGTCTCATACGTTACATTTCAAGAAGTTACACATTTTCTGGGCCAATAAACAAGGAACTGCATTACCTATCTGTTTGTGTACAGAACGAATACTTCCGTAGAATTCGTAATCAAGAGGGAATGTTTGTATTGCTGCCAACTCTTCATTTGTAAGTCTTCGGTTGTTCCAATGAAATGGACCTTCCCAATGACCAGGTTGAGCAATGATTGTCCATGACGGCATAAAAGGATGTAGTTTTAGCAGGAACGTCCAATAACGACTACCCGCCCTAAACAATTCCGGTTCATGTCCTCTTTTGCTAGACAACGCAATGTAATTAGAGCCTGGCGGAACTTGTATTAACGCCTCGTGATGTCTACCATCAGTTCTCTCCGACTCATTTATTTTGTGTTTGTCAAAACGTCCTATCCAATCAATCACCCTTTCGTATGGCAACAGGTTGGCATTAGAATCATCAGAATGAGTAACAATAGGCATTCCTTTTATTTTCTTTTTAGATGCAATAAAGAACACCCTCTTTCTTTTTTGAGGAACACCATAATCACAAGCGTTGGCTTTCACCAACACATAATTATAATTCATTTGTTCGATGGCTTCAGCTAAATCGTGAACAGCCTGGATGTTGTGGGGATGTAAAATACTTTCTACATTTTCCAATATAAATCCATCTGGGCGTATTTCGTCTATAATACCAAGATACGCGCCTATCATATTTCTTGGATCGTCTGGACCTAATCTTTGAGATAACGTTTTCCAATAACCAGCTTTAGAGAAAGGTTGGCACGGAGGTCCTCCAAGTAGGACTAATTTTTCCGGGTTGTTTTTTCTGATTATCTCAGAAAAATCTTTTCCTTTGACATTT
>JAKSKY010000050.1 GCA_024401515.1 Paludibacteraceae bacterium
GCGGGAAAGATATTACTGGGTATGATTGTCTTTTACGCCTTATCCCAGTTGTATGATGTGATTAGGGGAAAGAGTCGTCCTGATAAACCGAATGATGATGCAAAGAGTGAGGATCAAGAAAAATTGTGAGGCGTCACTCGATCGTCCGAGAGATTTCTATCCCATATCGCTCTAGTTCCTTCTTTGTGGCTGGAATATAGATCATCAGTTCATCAAAGGCCAAGTAGGTGGCCCCGCCCATCTCCATGGTGCCTACTACATCGTTCAAGGTAATCTGCTCCAATCCATCAAAGGCATCTCTTGGCACTTTATAGTACTCGCCCTCATTGCGGGAGGCGATGTATAGGTGTTCTTGTGTAATGGCGTAGATGCTGGTTTGAAAACTATATTCCAAATGGGCGAAGGGGGAGACGATCTCACAATGCTTCTCCCACTTTTTGTAGCATTCGATGACCTCTCTCTTTCGACACCTTGTGAGGTGGATTTGTGCGTCCCATGATGTGGAACTCATCAGTCGTTCCAGAAAGAGTTGGTCCGGACAATTGGTCTCTGGCATATCGGCTACATACCATACATGGTCGCTGTCTCCGTAAGGGAGGCCTTGCATGTGATGGAGTATTGATTCCGGATGAAGCATGTAGGCGACCAACCTATGGTTGATATCCTCGAACAGGGCAAGCGTGTATTGGATGCATACAAGCTGTTTCCCTGCGTCTTTTCGCCAGTGCGTGGCGAAATATACTCCGGCATTGGAAGCGGCCTCTATGGACCAGTATTGGGTGTCGTTAGCCTCTCCGCCGCATTCGTTCCAATATCCATTTATGTCGAGTGTGACGCTGCTACGCTTGAAATCGTCGGCTTCACCGTAGATGTTGGCCTCCTCTCCATAGGATTCGTATGTGTCGAGGATTCTTTTGAGATGGTAGAGTAGGGTGATTCTGCTCTTGTACTCCTCCTCGCGAGCTTGTATGATGGCAGGTATCGTTTGGAAAATCGTCTTCCCTTGGGTCACGATCTCCAATTGTTTCAAGACCTTTCCGTATAGAAGGGGCATGTCGGTCACGTCGCCGGACTTTGAATGGCAGCCTGGCAAGACTTTCAATAGCAGTAGGATTAGGATGGAGATGTCTATCCCTTTTGAAAGGGCCATCTCGTATATCGATTTCTTGTTGGGTGTCAGTTCCTCCTCCTGATAAGGAGGAAAGGCAAAGTTTATCAGTTCCTGCACGATCTTTTCTGGATCTGACCTTCTGGCAAGATGCTTCTGATAGAAGGCCCAAGCCTCTTGGTAATCGATAAGGAGTCTCTCCAAGTTGATGATGCCCTTCGTCATGATGCTCACCTCCTCTTTCAGATCCCTAAAGGCGGAGCGTTGTCTCTGTAGCGTTGGCAGACTGCGTAGGATGCCATTGCTATGGATGGAGTTGTTGTCCAACATCTTCTCAAACTCCTCCATGGTGTTGTAGATGAGTCTGGTGTTGGAAATGGTGGTGAGCCACTCTATGTATTTTGCATCTTCCATATATTCAAAAATCATCAAGTTCCGATAGCGTATGGCTTGAGCGACCATGCTCTTGCAAATATAATTCTTTGCGTTGAATGAGATGTTTCCTAAACACAAAAAAGGTGCGCCACATTGACGCACCTTCTATTGTGTCAGGAGTTGGTGGATTAGATATCCTTACCCTCGTCCTTGTGGTTAGCGTAGTAAACGCGGAGTGGAGTAGAGGTGACTTTGATGAAGCCCTTAGCCTCCTCAGAAGTCCATCCCTTGTTCATCTCTCCGTACTCACCGAACTTGGTCTTCACCAAGTCATCCTTAGAGTCAACACCTACTGTTGAGAATGAAAGTGGACGAAGCTCCAACTTCACCTCACCGTTCACGTTACGTTGAGACTCTGACAACATAGCCTCGATGTCTCTCATCACTGGCTCAAGGTATTGAGACTCGTGAAGGAACATTCCGTACCAGTTAGCCACTTGGTCTTTCCAATATTGTTGCCACTTAGAAAGTGTGTATTTCTCCAAGAACTTGTGTGCGCCGATGATCAACATTGGAGCAGCTGCCTCGAAACCTACACGACCCTTGATACCGATGATGGTATCACCTACGTGCATGTCACGGCCGATACCGTAAGCGGCACCGATCTCCTCGATAGCTTGGATACAAGCGATCTTGTCATCGTATTTCTTTCCGTTCACAGAGCAAATCTCACCCTTCTCGAAACCGAGGGTAAGGATCTCGCTACCGTTCTTCTTTACTTGCTTCAAATAAGCGCTGTCAGGCAATCCCTCGCGAGAGTCAAGGATTTCACCACCGCAGATGGATGTTCCCCAGATACCTACGTTGTAAGAATACTTCAACTTGGTCCAGTCTGCAGAGAAACCATGCTCGTTCAAGTAATCGATCTCGTATTGGCGGGTAAGTGCCATATCACGGGTCAAGGTGATGATCTCCACACCTGGAGCCATTACCAAGAAGGTCATGTCGAAACGAACTTGGTCGTTACCTGCACCTGTTGAACCGTGTGCGATAGCGTCAGCGCCGATTTCGTTAGCATAGCGTGCGATCGCCATACCTTGGAAGATACGCTCTGAAGATACGGAGATTGGGTAGGTGCCGTTTCTTAGTACGTTACCGAATACCATATACTTCAAACTCTTCTCGTAGTACTCTTTGGTTACATCTAAAGTGACATATTTTACAGCGCCCAACTTGTAGGCGTTCTCTTCGTTTTGCTTCAATTGCTCAGGGCTGAAACCACCTGTGTTGGCACATGCGGCGTATACGTCATAACCCTTCTCCTTCGCCAAGTACATTACAGTGAATGAGGTGTCAAGACCACCACTGAATGCCACTACTACTTTTTTGTTAGCCATATCTAAAAAATAATCAGTTATTAAACAATTTGATGTTAGGATCTTTTGCAAGTTCCTTCTCCGCCATCTCCACGCTCATTGGCTCGTGCGGATCGAATAGCATACCTGTGCAGATACAGTAACGTCTGCCGGTGCGTTGCAATACGTCGTAGTTGACGCAACCTTGGCAACCCTTCCAGAAGGTGTCGTCCTCTGTAAGGTCAGCGAAGGTGACTGGCAAATAACCCATTTGGGTGTTGAGCTTCATCACTGCTGCGCCTGATGTAAGGCTAAAGATCTTAGCCTCTGGCCATCTGTAACGCGCTAGTGAGAAGGTATGGTGCTTGATGCGACGCGCCAAACCTCTACCACGGTATTTTTCAGGAACGATAAGTCCTGAAGTGGTAACGTACTTCTTGTCCTCCCAAGTCTCGATGTAGCTGAATCCTGCGAAATCATCCCCACAAAGAGCGATGATCGCTTTCCCTTCACGTATCTTTTGTTTTACGTATTCGGGGTCGCGCTTCGCTATTCCAGTTCCACGTACTTTGGCTGCTGCCTCTATCGTTTCAAGGATAGTGGTAACATATCCAAGATGCCTTTCATCGGCAACCATGATTTCAATTTCCTGATCCATTTCCTCTTTTTGAAATACGGTTGAATATAAATGTTTGTGAATCTATGGGACTTGCGTCTTGGGATCCGGTTTTTATTTTAAAGAAGGGATGATTTGGGATAATACTTCCGTTACGTCCTCCCTTGTCTTATTTTCTTTGATGACCGCGATGATCGTGTCTTCTCCGGCTACGGTTCCGATAATCGTGTCTTTGGCTACTTCGTCAATCTCGTAGGCGAGGCTGCTGGCATATCCTGGTCTTGTGTGGACCACTACGATATTGCCTGAGAATTCGGTGGAAAGGACTGCGTTTCCGCGAGAGAAGTCATTACTGTGGCTCTTCCCCTCCTCTTGCATACTCCTTGTAGGCAATTGGTATATGTACTCGCCCTTCGAGTTGGTCGTTTTTGATACTTTAAGTTGTTTTAAGTCGCGTGACAATGTGGCTTGGGTCAATTCAAAACCTTGTTCCGCTAGTTTCTGTAAAAGCTCTTCTTGGCTGCCTACAACTGTCGTAGAGATAATCTCTTGGATAGCGACAAATCTTTTAACCTTATTTTTCACTTTATTTCCTCTTTATTGCATTCCGTAATGGATAACTATTGGAATAATTATCCGTTGACGCTGCAAAATTATGCAAAAAATAGGAATATCAAGCGTTTTATTGTATAAAAACCAATTGATTCGTTAAAAATATACAACGATACGTATCTTTATACCCGAAATATCCATTTTATGTATTAAGGTACTGGGTCGTAGCCGCTGCCTCCCCATGGATTGCACCTTAAGATTCGCTTCAAGGCAAGCCATCCGCCTTTGAATATGCCGTGTTTTTTTACGGCTTCCACCGCATATGCGGAACAGGTGGGGGTGTATCTGCAACAAGGAGGAAATAGGGGGGATATACACTTCCTATAGAAATAAACCGGAAGCAAAAATATGTCTCTGGCTAGTCCTCTGACTTTCCCTACCTCTTTATTGCTCTTCTCCTTTGCCATTTCCGTCTGCGCTTTTCACGATTTTGGATAATGCCTGAATCATGCGTTTCTCGACAAAGGCTTGCGATTCGATTTTGTCTGACGCGTAGCTGAAGGCGATATGCATGGTGGCGTTCTCGCTTTCCATCTTGTCGGACAATTTATGTTTGTTCTTACGATAGGCTTCCCGCATCAATCTTTTGAGTCGGTTTCTGTCTACGGCATGTTTGAATTTGCGCTTGGGCGCATTGACCAAACATTGTACGGGAACTGGCTCTTGACCCACTTTTTGGTAAACGACCCGGAACGGATATAGGAAAAAACTTTCCCCCACTTTGTAGAGTTCATCCACTGTGGTCTTCCCACATAGATGTTCCTCCTTGCCAAATGTGTTTCTGCGTTCCATCGCTCTACTTGTTAGTGGTATGTGGTCCGAATTACTTCGGACTTATTTTTTCTTGTTGCACTCTTTCAAGAACAAGTCCAAAGCGGCAGGCATAGATGGCGCTTCAGGAGTTGGAGCCTCAACATTGACGGTTAGGCCTGCGTCTTTAGCCGCCTTTACCGCTGTTGCGCCCAAACAACCGATGCAAATGTCTCCTTGCTCGAAGTTAGGGAAGTTCTTGAAGAGGGAAGTGATTCCGGATGGACTGAAGAACACGAACATATCGTAGTTGAAGTCGGGGTCGTTGGTGAAGTCTGTGCTGACAGTCTTGTACATGACACCCTTGGTGCAATTGGCACCCGCTTTCTCCATCATGGCGATGATGTCGTCCTTGTGGTCCTCGGAGACTTGTTTGTTCGCCTCGTAAACATCCGCTACGGAAACGAGGAATTTCTCGTCAAGGTGCTTTGCCACAACTGGAATGAGATCTTCCAATTTGTTGGATGTTCCGAAGAATACCTTGCGTTTGCGGTATTGGATATATTTTTGGAGATAGAGGGCTACGGATTCTGAAACGCAGAAATATTTCATGGTTTCAGGCACATTTACTCTCATCTCCGTGCAAAGCCTAAAGAAATGGTCAATCGCAGCTTTTGCGGTGAACACAATCGCTGTGTAATCAAGTATCGCGATTTTTTGTTGACGGAATTCCTTCGCCAAAATCGGTTCAACTTTAATGAATGGTTTGAAGTCGATTTTCACACCATATTTTGTCTCCAAATCGAAGTAAGGCGACTTCTCTGTCGTCGGCTTGGGTTGGGAAACCAAGATACGTTTAATTCTTGCCATTTTTTATTCCTTATGTGTTAAATTTCCCACCTATCCTAGTGTGATTCCCACAAGAGCTATGATAGGTAAAATTTCCAGGGTGCAAAGGTACAAAATCAAATAAAATATAGAGGTCAATCCGGTGAAAAAAATGGAGAGGATTTTGTACAAATACAACAAAGCCGCCGCAACGCAAAAAACGCAGCCTAAAATTAGCGCGTATCTAGCGATGTGAGGCTCTGTAAATGACGCAATTAGGACAATAGGGAAGAGGGTCATGCCCAATGCGAATACGATGGTCGCATAGGAGTGGCGGACCGTGGAGAATGTGCTTTTATCGAAGAAAACCGAGCAAAGGTAAAGGGTGGTTATCACTTTGAATATGATATAACCGACAAAAATCAGCAACATGCGGAGGCATGATTGTAGGTTTCCGAACGAATCCATGTGGAAAAGTTGGGAGAGCGTCAGCTGGCAAAATAGGGTGATCGTGCAGAATGAAAGCACGGTCATGGCCGATTTGAATCCAAACTCGTCAGTGATTCGGTCGGAGAAGACATTGCTTCGGCTTTTAGGGTAGAAAAATTCTCTGATCGCTTGGACGATATAGGCGAAACGGGAGGTGAGCACCAATCCGAATCCCCAGAAAAGAATGAACATCAACGGAACGAACCATACCTCCTGTTGCATTTGATGATGTTTGGGTGTGCCATCGATGTGGGGCACTTCCGTCATAAATGTTTTGGCTTTGTGGTAAGGATGTGCTTGGATCTGGTCGTTGATGCGTTTGTCCATCTCCTCGAAGGAGGGTATGAGTCCCAGGTCGGACGTGGCCTCCTCTGTCCCCTCTGTCCCCTCTGTCTCTTTGGGTTTCTTGGGTAATTCGCGGGCAATAGACATAAAGGGAAACGCTTCTTTTTGAGATGCGTCTCCCTTTGTGGATTTAGGAAAAATCAGAAGAAGTTCGTCCATTTTGACTTCTTGTGGATTTTATGGAAAGGCAACCTTCGCCGAAGGTTACGCTTGATTCGTCGTTAGAAATTTGCTCTGATGGATGCCGCGATCTGCTCCATCTCTTCAGGTGAAACTTGTTGTTTCTCCTTGAAGTTGAAATCCTTCTCGCTGCTGATAGGTACTAGGTGCACATGTGTGTGTGGCACCTCCAATCCAAGCACCGCCACTGAAATGCGGCTGCAAGGAATTGCCTTTTCGATCGCCTTGGCCACCTTCTTGGCGAACACCATCAAGCCAGCGACCTTTTCGTCGTCCATGTTGAAGATGTAGTCGCCCTCCTCTTTGGGAATGACCAAAGTGTGTCCCTTTTGAACTGGATTGATATCCAAGAAGGCGAAGTAGTTCTCATCTTCGGCAATCTTGTAGCATGGGATCTCTCCCTTGATGATTCTGGTGAAAATTGTAGCCATTTTACTGTCTGATGAATTTAGAATGAAATGCTGACAACCTCGAAAGGAATCTTGCCTGCGGGAACAGTCACTTCAACCACGTCGCCCACCTTCTTGCCAAGCAATGCTTGCGCGATAGGGGTGTTGACGGCCAATTTTCCCTCTTTAAGATTTGCCTCGTGCTCAGAAACCAATGTGTAAGTCATGGTTGCGCCATTCTTTTGGTTCTTGATTTGCACCTTGTTCAATAATTGTATTACATCAGTGTTCAATCTAGATGCGTCGATGATTTTCGCATTAAGGATTTTCTCCTTTAGAAGGGAAATCTTTGCCTCCAAAAGGCCTTGAGCCTCTTTGGCCGCATCATATTCCGCATTCTCGGAAAGGTCTCCCTTGTCACGAGCTTCCGCAATTTGCTTTGAAATGTTGGGACGTTCAACGGTTTCGAGTTGTTTCAACTCTTCCATCATCTTATTGTATCCCTCTTCAGTAACATAAGAAACTGCCATAATATCTTTTATTTATAGTTCAAATTTATTGATTCGTACTCTCTTTTTTGTCTGAATCTCTCGTTTGAAGACAACAAAATAAAAAGAATCCCGACAAATATCGGAACTCCTTTTCTTTGTTTCTCTCATTTTCTCAGACAAAGCAAAGATAATTCTTCTTTTTTATTTTACCAAATATATCTAAAAAATGACGATTGGTCGATTTCGTTAGGTACGCGTATTTAAATATGTTAATTTTGCACCTGATGAAATAATTAATAAAACACTAGAATGATGCGTAAATTTGTTGCTTTGCTTTTCGCGACTGTCTGCTCTCTGTTTGGGGTATCCGCACATGAGTATTCAGTGGGCGATATTATTGAAAAAGATGGTGTTTCTTATAAGGTGTTAGTCGCTTATTTAATCGTTGATTCGAAAGAGTCTCCCGATACCGTGAAGGGAGTGGATAAATTCTATTGCTCAGGAGAGTTGATGGCGATAAAGGTCGATGAGGGACTAAAGGATGTTGTGATTCCTCCGGCTGTGGGCCGATTCAAGGTCATCGGGTTGACGGATAGTCTGTTCTATGGCCATGAACATGACAGGATATGGTTGCCCTATCTCTATTTCGCGGGCAATGGCTGCTTCGCGAACCTAAAGGTGAGAAGTGGTGCTTTGGTCGTTCATAATATCGATTATTTGGGCGAAGGTGTGTTTGATGGCCTTGAAGGCGATCTGATTTTCGACATTAATAAAAAAGTCATGTGGGGAATGTCTTTTAAAAAGATGGCGGAGGATTCCTCTTTTATCGCGTGTGGCCCTACTGGATTGGTGAAGTTTAACACGAGAATGATGGAGTTCGCCAAGTCTTGTCCGATGTATAATTTGTGTTATACCGCCACATCGAAGAATTACAAGGCATGGTTGGACAAGGCTTTTAATAGTGATGCCGATTTCCAAAAAAATGTGCTTGCCGACCCGTATGCAAGGTATAACAAAAGGAATTATTCCACTACGCCCAATGCGCAAAGGAAGAAAGGATGGACCATATCGGTCGGTTCGTCCAACGCTAAGGGGAAAGGTTATCCATGGGGATCACTCACCCGTGATTATTATAGGGTAGCCAAGTATTCGGTCATAAACAAGAAGAAGAAAAAAACGGTATACTATAAGGACTTTATTCCTGTGTCAGACATGACGAAGAAAGAGGGATGGTATGTAAAGTTCGTGGGTGACGAGGGTGAGGTGAAAAGTATGTTGAACGGAAAAATCATAAAATAATGAAGAGGACTATATTACTGTTGCTATTTCTTGCCTCTTATGTCATCGCATCCGCAAATCAGAGAGGTGTGACTTTTGAAAAGGATGGACTGGTATATACCATCTCTTCGGAGTGTGTGTTCTGTGACTATAAAAATGGGAAATATATAGTTAAGAATGAAGGTGAAGCCTTTGTGAGCGGTGTTACGGCTTCAGATTGTGAGGTGGTGATTCCAACTGTTGTCACTTTCCCTTCCACCTATGGCAGAATAGACACGACAGAAGCGACATACCATGTCTTGGGCATAGGTGAAAAGGCTTTTGAAGGGGCGAAATTGAAGGATCTTTTTATCCCTCTCGGATTTAAATTCATTGGTGATGAGGCGTTTCATAACATGGAGCTTTCGAGTGGTGTATTGGTTGTTCCGCCTGTTGTGAGAATAAAGGCGAATGTGTTCGACGGGATGAAGGCGAAGTTGGTGTTTAGGGACTTAAAAGAAGCTTCTATGGCACCTGTGAAATTTGAGAGTACGTTCAAGAATTCGGAGCATTTGCCTGATATCTATGTCTCTCATGCTGCCTATGGCACACGTGTCACAGGGGTGGATAAAAGTATTTTTTATACGATTGGTGAGACTGTGTTTAATGAATGGATCTCTGGGTGGACTCAGATAAATCTTGAGAAAACTAAGAATGGATTGAATAGATCCTCATCTCTTATGTTGTCAGATGGAAAAAGAAGATATGCGTGGAACGACGTCTGGATAAAACCTGGGAAAATAGATAAGACGGGATCGGACATTGATTTGCTTCCTGATTATGTCTATGAGTGTAGAACCAATTATATGAGTAAATCGGAGATTTTTCAGGAACTGTCGATCAATGAAACATTGTTTCGGGGAAAGAAAGGGGAGGAGTATTTCTATTATTCTATCGACGGAAAACCGATTACGGATAAGGAGAGTTTGATAGATGACAAGGGACAAGATCCATTTGGGTTACAGGTTATTTCTCAGGAGGAGTTGAAGAAAAAGAGAGAGGTGAAGGAGCGTGAGAAGAGTTTGAACCAAAAGATGAATCAGTTGAAAAATATTTTAGGATTCTAATAGATAACAAAACAAATAGTATACAAAATGAGAATTATTCAAGGTTGGTTGTTCGGTGTTTTCGCTGCATGTATGGTGCTAAGTGGCTGCAATGATTCCAAGGAGAAGGAGAATCTGAAAGATTGCGAAACGTATGTCTACACAGATTCGCTCTCCAGCACCCATGTTTATGGTTTGGTCAGTGACGTAGATGGTAATGCGTTACCTAATGTGATGGTGACAAGTGGTCAGGACACTGCGTTTACAAGTGATAATGGCGCGTATGCGTTGGAAAAGTGTCGTGCCGTGAATGGCCGATGTGTTGTGAAGTTTGAGGGCGCGGAGTATTTTTCTGTTATCCGTACGGCTGATGTTGCTGATGGTGAGGCGAGGGTGGATGCCCTTTTGATGCCCCAAGACAGCAAGGAGGGCGTGACTGAGGTAGCCCGTTTCTCGAACAATGAGGGTGCCACCATCGAAGTGGGTAAGATGAAAATTACCATCCCGGCGAACGCTTTGGTTTACGAGAAAGATGGAAGCGCATTTGAAGGTTCCGTATTGGCTAGTGCCTACTACTTGAACCCTAATTCAGAGAACTTCGCGAAGGAGATGCCTGGCGGTGACATGAGCGGTGTGACCGCTGATGGAAAGGAGGTGATCTTGCTATCCTATGGTATGGTGGAGATGACACTACAGGATTCGTTGGGCCAAAAGCTACAACTTAAGGAGGGCGTGGAAAGCACGTTGTCTTTCCCTGTCCCTGAAGGATTCTCAGATGAACAAAAGTACAGCGAAATTCCTCTTTGGTACTTTGACGAGGAGAAGGGAACCTGGATAGAAGAGGGAATGGCCACCAAGAACGGAGATGCTTATACGGGTAATATAAAACATTTCTCATGGCATAACCTTGATTATCCATGGTCGAGAGCTTCTGTTTGTGGACGTGTTACCAGTAAAAGTGGGAAACCATTGCCTAATGTCTTGGTGACCATATCACAGACCAGCGCATATTCCGATAAGGATGGTTATTATTGCGCTTATGTGCCTCAAAACACGCCTGTCTTCGTGACGGTAAGGCCAAGAGATTATGCGGGTTATACCAATTGTCCCATTTATCAAGTTCCGGGATTGGCCGCCACTACAACTCATACGCAAAACGTCGTTCTTCCTGATATGCCAACCATTCATGGTAAGGTGATGGATCGAGAGGGTAACGGTTTGTCTGGTATTGACGTGTGTGCGGGGAAAACGACTGCTGTAACCTCCTGGGGCGGTGATTATTATTTGTATTGCAACGGATTTGCCCCTTTTACATTGACGGTTGCGGAATATGTGACTTTGGATAGCAAGAATAGCAAGAGCTATGAGTTTAGTAATCCTTCCGCGATTGTGGATAGTGTTAGTTATGACTTTGTTATAGACCGCCCGATATCGATTTATGGAGATGTCTATAATTCAAATAACACTTATATCGACAAGCCGGTCACTGTCACTGCTGTAGTTGATAATAAAGAGTACAAAATCAGAACTACCGCATTGGGTCGTTACAGATTTAACGTCTCCAATAAGGTGAAAGAGGTCACGACCTATGTGAAGGCTAGTGATGGTTATGGTATGGAATCCAACAAGGTAACCAGAACCATGAATAACTATCGTTGGCGCTGGATGCCGGATATCAAAGTTCCTGTTGGTGTCTGCGTACATGGATATGTCGTTAATACTTGTGGCCCATCAAAGGCGACGGTCTCAGTCGTCTCTGGTATGGGAAAGAATCGAAAAGTATATTCCCAATCCACTAAAAATGGCTTTTTTAGATTATATCTTCCGGTGAATATGAAAGGAAAGGCCAAAGTGAAGATAAATTGCCAAGGTAAGAGAGTCACCCAAAAAATTGAGATTGATAAGGCGGATGTGGCGCTTGGTGCGACAGTGGTATGCACTGGAGAGAAACCGGAACCTAATTGTATCTATGCGCTTGTGGATGATAAGACGGTTAAGTTCGACACGAAGAAGGATCAACACACGGAATTGTTCCAAAGAGTTAAGGGGGAAAGCTATGAAAAATATCCTTCTTACAAGTATCAGGCTTGGTATAAGAGTCCGGATTACAATGGTTTTTTGGTGTTGGAAATAAAGTCGGAACCAGGACGCCAGAATCGATATGATAGTAGACAACTTACCGTCTATCTTCTTTCTAACGGTGTGACGACAGAACAATATTTGGGTACTGTCGGCTCTCGAAAGGATAGTGTTTATCACTTTAAGACTGATTGTGAACTATATAATTATAATGACGATGATGAGATTTATCTATATGGTTCAGCCGATATTCAGGAGAAGAAAATTGATGACAACATCGATAGGAACTATGTCCCTAAAAAAGTATTTGATGAGGCTACCAAAATGGTTGTCGGCTCATCAGACTCTACGAAGCTTTATATGTTCACATTCGGTTCGGATGTATTGAAAGGTTTTGAAGACAATTTAAAAAATAAAGGGTTCAAAGAGAAATCCACTTTCATGGATGACGAGCAGAGAGTCGCCTCTATTTTCCTTCAAAAGAATGGACAGGCATTGATCCATAGGCCTAAGAATAAAGTAGCCGATGTGACTCTTTTGATGCGTGATGGCATAGGGGATGAGCCTCTTTATAGGTGTTGGAAGGTTGATTTCAAGAACTCCTCACTTGGAAAGAAGGGTAACAATGTGGATTACATGTGGAAGAACGAGGCGGATATCGCGCAACTTGTTATGTTCGGTCCAATCATGGGAGTCAAGTTTACACCGACCACAGATGAAAAATGTGGTTGCCCGATTGTGAAGGGTGAAACGGTGGTGAACAAATAGACGACGTCCCATCCATAGGATGAACGGGTTAATTTCAGGGGGTGATGACAAATCGCTCCCTGAATTTTTATTTTAGAACGATTTTGCAGAACTTTGTGTCCAAAACAACCGCTTCTATTCAATGATTGATAAGGCAATCAAGACGTATAATGGGCTGATGTCCGCCTGGAACTCTGTCTTAAAGATGGGGCTTAAGCTGCCATTCTCCAGGGTGGATAAGGAGCGCTATCTGCGTCGGGTCTTCAAACATCGGGTGAGGAGTGAGGAGGAGATGCGGAGGATTATAGATGAGAAACCGTCCGTGCTCTTCTCAGAGGAGGAGATTGGTGAGGTGACCGTTAAGGAGATTCGTAAACATGCCCTTATGGTGACGATTTTGTCGACGCTATGTGCCTTGCCCCCTGATGGTTGGTTGATGTGGTTCTTGATCGTGGTTGATTTTATTCAGTTTCAAATCTTTGTATTTATCATCTTGCAAAAGATGCTCTACCTCTATGGTTGCCGCGATTTGTTTGAAAAAACGGAAGGGGACCAGACCTCCATGGAACGGATGCTTCTGATCATCTCTGTGGTGATGATCGGTAAGCACCAAGCGGTCCGATTGGCGAAGTCCGCTTTTGGCATGGCGATTAAACAGGTGATTCAGCGCTTTGCGGTTCGTTTGATGACCAGGATGGTGATTCTGAATGCGCTTCGTCAGTTGGCGAAGTGGTTTGGTATTGTTTTGACCAAGGAGATGGTGATCTCCAGTTTGGAAATTATTGTTCCTGTGATATGCGCGGTGATATCAGGGCTTATCTCCTTGTGGCTCTTTATGCCCATGGTAAAGCGACTCCACAGTCACCTGGTTGAATTGTCCCGAGAGGGCAAGGATCCTGTGGAATCGGCTTTGGAGATGGAGGCGGAACCCGCTTAGAAGGTTAAGACGATCTGGTTCTTTTTTACAACGTTGTAAAGATCTTCGATGCAGGTGACCCTACAGATTTTGGATTCGGACTTCTCCCTGTTTTGTAAACAAGTCTTGCATCCCATGATGACACCGCCTTGTTCGATGAATTTATCCACTTGCTCCTTTACCTCTTTGTTCTCTTCCATGAGCTTCTCGGTCTCCACACCTTTGCCCAAAAGGAAGATCTCCACCTTGTTGTCCCACTCCTGCGCGTAGTTGGCGAAGCGGAAAGCGTTGAAAACAGTCTCCGGATCGTTGGAGTACATGACGATGCCAATGCTCTTAGGCTCTTGTGGATCGTTGTACTTGACCTCTTGTTTCCAGATTTGCGCGGAGAGGAGATTGTGTCCTGCGATGAGCAGGAATAGGGCGAATAATATTTTTCTCATAAAATCGATTGATTAAGATGGTTTGGTGCGATATTCGATGGGCGAAACGCCGACATATTTCCTGAAGTACCTACAGAAGAAGGATGGATTCTGGAAGTTCAACTCATTGGAAATTTGCTTGATGGTCATATTGGTGTTCTTCAATAAGACCTTGGACTCTTGTATCAGGAACCCTTGAATGGTTTCGCTAGGGGTTTTATTGACGGCCTGTTTCACGGCCATGGAAAGGTACTTGGGCGTGATGCATAGCTTGTCTGCGTAGAATGCCACGGAGTGCTCCTCCTTGAAGTGTTGGCTGGCTAGTTGGAAGAAGTTCTGGAAGATCTGCATCTCCCTGGAGAAGAAGGACTCTTGGGCTTCCTCTTTGACACATGCGTTGCAAAGGTCATGTAGGAATGAGACGATTTGTAGTTTGACAATCTCCCTCCTGTATTTGTTGTCGGTCGCGTTGCAGTAGCCCGATAGCCGTTTGATGTAGGAGAGGATCATCAATCCCTCCTCCTCCGTCACCTTGTGGTTGACGGTGCGCATCATGGATTCCAGGGAGTTCCAAATGGATGAACAATGGGTGATCACCTCTTTCCCATAGTTTTGGGAGAAGACGAGGAAGGTTGCCTTGGGATCGTTCATTTCGTTGATGTTCATGACACATTCGGGTGGAAGCAATAGGACGTTGTTGGCGGATATCTCGTAGTTGATGGTGTTGATGGAGATACGCGCCGTACCTGAGATGCAGAAGGCCACCACATAGTTTTTCATACGTACTGGGTACGATGGTTGGGGGATGTGGTAGATGTCGCTATTGTTCACAACCATGACATCCTCGTCCAAAAACGACAATGTTGGTATTTTCTTGAAATCTTGAATTGTGATAATGTTCAATTTTTCTTGCTTCATTCGATATTTGCCTTAGATGTGACGCAAATGTACTCATTTTTTCCTCTTTTGGGATGAAAATATTGAAGTTTGTGTCATAAACATTGAATAATGTGTCTTTGATTTCTCGGATATAAAGGGGAAATTTGCAATGTCTAATTTAGAAGTTTAATTAATTTACATAAGAAGAATGGATAAGAACGAATTAATTGAAAAAGTGAATACGGTTTTGGCCGATGAGTTTGAAGTAGAGGTTTCTGATATCGCTGCTGATAAGAGCATCAAGGAGACTTTGAACTTGGATAGCTTGAGTTTGGTTGATTTGGTCGCTTTGATTGAGGAGGAATTCAGTGTAAAGATCCAAGGATCTGAGATGTCTTCTATCCAAACATTTGGTGACTTGTACAACTACCTAGCAGACAAAGCCTAAAAAAGTATAGAAATAATCTAAACATAACTAAACGTTTATGTAAGGTGTCGGGCCCCCGGCACCTTTTTTTTGTTTCCTACATCTTTTTATTTCACCACAACACTATCCAATTCAATCCAGCCCTTGATGGCATCCAACATCACCATCTTCTCCATGCACGTTTGGTTCTTTCGTCCGTAGTCGCGGTAGGTGGTGACACGCACAATGACAGGCTGCAACATTCGTTGGCTATGGGTGCCATAGTAGTTCACATAGATTTTGTAAGTGCCTGGTATAGCCTTCTTCAATGTAAATGCTTCCGGTCCGTAGCCTCTGGTGAAGTCATGCGAAATGTGTCCACCGATATTTGTGTTGTGGTTTTGGTATCCACAAGCATCGTCGGTTGGGTCCACCACCCACAAATCCATATCACAATTGTCTGTGTTCCAAGAGATCACCACACGCAGATCATAGCCGAAGTTCTTATCGATATTCAACTCCTTTGAAGAGCGTGAAGTCGGATGTTGCACAGCCAACTCTTTCAGTTCGTTAATCGTTACCTCTTTGATCTCTCTAAAACGCTCCCACTTACCATTCGTGACTGTATCCATCAACGAATAGGCCTCCTCGTAATTGCCCACCGCTTCGTAGGCCAAGGCCAAGTCACGGTAGCTTTGAGGCTCCTCCTCGCGCATGTTCACCACATCCTTGTAGGTTTCGACTGCCAACTCATACTCGCCATACTCCATCAGTTTTCCTCCCAAGGAACGTATTACCTCGGAATCCTCCAACTTCAGTTCCGCTATATTGGAAAGAATGCGCAGCGCTATCTCCTTTTCTCCTATCGATCTGAAGTAATCGGCCATATCCAAGAAGAAGATCACCTCTTTGTGCTCTTTCTTCATCTGCAAGTATTTGGCGTATGCCTTCTCCTTAGAGACACTCTTTATCTCCTTCAAATACTCAGGAGCCTTCTTTCTTGCATCCGTAAACTGATTTGTTGGCAACCGGAAAACTCTTCTCTTAGAGTTCTGAGGAATAGTTGAGGCCGGATCTGTCTCATTGACACCCTGGGACGTTGTGTCCGTTTCCGATACGGAAGAGTCATTGCCCGTCAGTCGGAAAGAGACAGGAAGCACGAAAACGGAACGAACAACTCTTCCGCCATTTTCAGCAGGAATCCAATTAGGCATGCCACGCACCACACGGAGCGCCTCCTCGTCCAGCGAAGGATCAACACCTCTATGCACGGTTGGATTTTCAATGCTACCGTCTCTTCCTACTATGAAACGAATAATGACACGACCTTGTATGGATGCTTCCAAAGCCGATTGTGGATATCGAAGGTGTGTTTCCAGATAATTTCTAAGTGCGCTCATTCCTCCAGGGAACTCGGCTCTCTTTTCCACTCTGGAGAAAATCACATCATCCTCTATTTCTTCGGTTTCTGCAACCGCGATCACATCATCCTCTATTTCTTCGGTTTCTGCAACCGCAATCACATCATTCTCTATTTCTTCGGGTTCTGTAACCGCAATCACATGATCCTCTACGATGGTTAGCCTATCTTCGACGGTTGCGACAGCACGAGCACGACTTGCTCTTCGTGCGGTGCTTGCTTCATCACCTACCACCATCATACGGGAGGTTGCGGGAGGTTCTGGCATTTCCATCATCTCCGCTTCCACTCCCTCATCCGGCAAGATTGTAATCGGTCTTGGTTGAGGATGGCGTATCAGTTGTTCATACTCCTCACGCAGTTCTGCTGGTGGTTCAATTTCGTAAGTGATATAATCCTGAACATTCTCCAGTACGATCAGTGAAGTGTAGTCGCTCACCAAGCCATATTTCAGCGCGAGTTTTTTGATCTCCTCCTGATTGACTTTTGTATTTAACTCTAACGATGCTAGTTTTTTCTGTGCCCAGATCTTATCCAATTCAGGGGTGTTGGTTCCATCGGATTTCACCTCGTATGTATAGACTTCCTTTTCGCCATTGGGTTTTAAAACATTCAAGGTTATATTTGATTTGCCAGCGGCCATTTTACCGCACAGTGCGAAGTTGTCATCAACGATCGCTTCTCCCTGGGGGAAGATATCGTTTGTGTCTGCACCTTTGCACTCCACGCTCAGCAATCGAGGGTAACGGGAAGAGAGATGTTCCAAGACCTCCATATCCGTCATCTCATTCAGATTCAGATAATCACCCTGCGCACCTGTCAATCTCCGTAAATTGGCATAGTCCGCCACCACACTTGAATTGATGGCATACAAAGGGATGGTTGGAACAGGGGCCTCTTTCGCTCCAAAATTAGAGAGACCATCAGAGAAAAGCAGGATCTCATCCTCCTTAAACGAAGCGAAATCCAGGAGCCCCATCTGTGTGCCTCCATCCAATGGGTATTTCTTAATCAGCTTTTCCACCTCAGCATATTTAGCATGCGGCAATTTCTGGTCCAGCATTATTTTGTTGTTGAAAATCACCAATCGGATATCCGCACCATCCGCCATCTTCATATAGTTTTGAAGCAAGGAGAGTTCACGTTCTATGTTCCTGTTTTCCGCGGAACCAGATGCGTCAAAGACAACTGCGATACTCTTCGGTTTCTCCTTTGAAACCTTCTCAAAGGAGAGATTAGGCATCAGATAAAAATAGAGATACTCCTTGTCATTGTTGGTCAAAAGGCTCTTATCTTCCTGGACAGGCACCTCAATGGTCAGAAAATCCTTCAGTGCCACTTTATTCTCTTCCAATGAGATAAGTTCATATTCTTTAGCGCCGTTCGTCTTTATGTTGTGGAAAGAGGATTTCACAACAGGTTGGACATTCTGCTTCAGCAGCTTTACATTTAGAGAAAATTTATCTAGTAGTTCATCGGAATAGAATGGCAATGAATAGATTTGCTTGCCACCTGACACTCTAATTTCTTGATTATATGTTACGCGCACATGTCTTGGATGTCCCTTTGTCAACGGATAGACACGCGTTTTAAAGTTATTGCCCTTTGTCTTCTCCACGAGTCCTGGATCAATACCACGACGTACGATGCTCTCGAATGTTTTTCGGGCCTTGGCCTTATCTACTACCACGCCCTCACGCATCTTGCCATCCACATCCAGCGCATAGCCGGAAACCGTCTGACCATCACCCAAAGGAAACTCCAGTTCGCCCTCCAACGAGCGAATGCTACTGCTTTCGAAGATCATATCATAGGTTGTGGTGGCGATTCTGCCATTCACCTCAGCCGTGACAATCAATTCCGTCATTCGCACGCTGCGTTTCTCCTCCTCCGACTCGCTTTTTACTGATATAAAAGGAATCGGAGAATGATTCATGTTAGACAAACTTGAATCGGATTGTTGGATGATTGAGGATGTTGACATTGCGTTACTATTCGTAATCCCTTCACACGAGCAACATGCAACCAATAAATAGATTAGGGCTAAAATAGAATAAAACCTCATACTCAAATAATTATATCGAATCAAAACCTTTCCCTGATCGGGGAATTTCCCCAACACTGTATTTGCGAATGTAAAAAGAATATAGACAAATAGCAAGTGAAAACGGCAGTTTGTTCCTATTTGTTCTGCACCTGTGATGGTAGATAACCGAAGAAGTCACGGAACTTCTTGGTGAAGTAGGATGGATCATTGAATCCCACACTATAGGCTACATCCGCCACATTGTCGTCTGAACTACTGTCTTGAAGCAGGCGTAATGCGTGGTTGAGACGGTACTCGTTGAGCACCTCCAATGGTGTCTTGCCTGTTAGGGAACGAATCTTTCGGTTGAGGGTAGGTTGGCTCACTGCCATGGCTTGGGCCAAATCCTCGATGGTAATCTGGCTCTCCACGTGTTTCTCCTCCACGACCTCCAGGAAGGTTTTGAGGAATGGATTTATTTTCTCCTCTTGCTCGCTCTCCTGTTCTGGAGTATGCTCTCCCTTGATCATTAATTCGGTGAGCAGACGTTTCTGTTGCTCCTTTCGGATGTTTAATAGATTGTAGATCTTTAGGAGTAACTCCGATTGGCTGAAAGGCTTGGCGATGTAGTCGATGGCGCCGCTGAGCAGACCCGTGAGTCGGTCGCTCTCCTCATTGTTGGCGGAGATGAAGAGGATAGGCACACCCTTGGTTCTGCCGGAAAGGGCGAGCGCTTTGCTCATCTCAATACCATTCATTGTTGGCATATCCACATCGCTTAAGATCAAGTCCGGCTGGTGCGTTTCCGCTAGTTGAAGACCCTCTCGACCATCTTTGGCCACCAATGTCTGCACATATTCGGAAAGGATATTCTTGATGTTGTTGCAGATAAGTGGATCATCATCTACAATTAGGATCGTATTGCCCTCCAAAATACTTCTGTCGATATTGATTTGAGCCGTATTAGCGGGTTGAGGCGTGCCTTCCGTCATCTCTTGGGTGGAAGCGGGTAGGGTGATGTGTACGGTGGTTCCCTTGCCCTTCTCGCTGGAGAGGAGGATGGTTCCATTGTTCCGCTGAATATAGTCTTGGCAAATGCGGAATCCAAGTCCTGTTCCCTTTTCGTTTTCGGTGCCGGCGGTGGAGGTGACGTTCTCTCCTGATTGGAGTCGCGCGATTTGTTCCGCATCCATTCCAACGCCTGAATCGACTATCTCCAAAGAGATTTGGTTGCCCTCTTGCCAACTACGGATCTGTATCGTTCCATTTTTAGGGGTGAACTTGATGGCATTGCTCAAAAGGTTGCGCACAACGGTACCCATCATGCGGGAATCCGCAATGGCGTAGTGCGATAGGTCGTGGCTTTGTGACAAGGTGATTTTCTTGTCCTCCATCATTCCTTTTAAAAGCAATACGACATTGTTCACGACATATTTCAGGTCAATCTCCCTAGGGTGGCAGATGATCTCGTCACG